>CAYOWY010000029.1:0-8017 GCA_964407805.1 uncultured bacterium
TTTGAGAAAAGACGCGGTCAAAAAAATCATCCATATAACCGGATGCGGAGTAGCCACCTCCGGGGATTATGAAAGATACATTCAGATAAAAGGAAAGAAATACGGGCACATAGTAAATCCGGCAACGGGGAAAAGCGTTCAGGATTTTCCTGCGGGGGTCACGGTGACAGCAACCGATGCCGCAACAGCCGACGGATTAGCCACGGCTTTCTTTGTCCTCGGCCCGGAAAAAAGCATTCAGCTGGCAGATGGAATGGAAGATGTCGAAGTCCTGCTCATAGACGGAAGAGGCAATGTTTCTGAAAGCGCAAATTTTTCAAATCTCGCCGCGCCATAAATCGCCGTAATCTTCTCTTTTTCTTATTATAAAACTCTTTTTGCCGTCCACCATAATCTCGCACGGCCTTGTCCTGCTGTTATAGTTTGACGACATGCTGAAGCAGTACGCACCGGCGCTTCCTATGGCGAGCAGGTCGCCGCATTTGATATTTGAAGGCACCGGTGCATCTTTGGCAAGATAATCGCCGGTTTCGCAGATGGGTCCCACAATATCCGCTTTGATAGTTCCGTTTGATTTTTTAACGGGAAACACGCCGTGATGACTGCCGTAGAATGCCGGCCTTATGAGGTCGTTCATCCCCCCGTCGGTTATCACGAAATTCTTTTCCGGCCGCTTCTTGACGTACAGAACGCGGGTGAGCAGAACCGCCGTATTGCCGACAAGATACCTGCCCGGCTCAAGTATCAGTGTCTTCACTCCCATATTCATGATCTGTTCCGTCACCGGTTTTCCGAAATCCTCAATATCTTTCACAACATCAGCTTCTGAATAAGGGATACCGAAACCTCCGCCGATATCTATTATTTCGGGATTAAAACCCGTCTCCGCCGAAAAACTTCTGACTTTTGCAAGCGCTTTCAGGTAAGGAGAGACATCCTTCAACTGTGAACCGAGATGCAGGTGCACGCCTTTTATGGAAACATATTGATTGCGCAGGTTTTTTTTGATAATCCCCGCAGCAGTAATGATATCAAGCCCGAATTTTGTTTCCTTCTTTGAGGTCTTGACGTAATGGTGGGTATCCACGTCTATATCCAGGTTCAGCCGCAGACTGCACAAAATGTTTTTCCTGCGGTGCCGTCTTGCATGTTTTTCAATAAGCTTTATTTCGTCTTCGTTTTCAATATTGAAGCAATATATTTTCTTTTTTATCCCCAATTCAATCTCGTCCTCTTTTTTCCCGACACCCGCAAAAACTATCCTGCCGGGAGCAAAACCGGCAAGCAGAGCCCTGCGCAACTCCCCGCCGGAAACCACATCCGCACCCAAACCGTTTTCTTTCATGAGCCGCAGTAAGGACTGGTTTGAATTTGCCTTGACGGAATAGCAGACGAGAGAATTTACTCCGCTGAAAGCGCTTTTGAAATCCGCTGTCTTTGCAAGCAGTGAATTTTTGCTGTAAACATAGCTGGGCGTTCCGTATTTGGCCGCAATGTCATTTGCAGACCTTTCCTCCGCATAAAAAATCCCCTTCCTGTATCCGAAAAATCCGTCAAAAATCACTTCAGCGCCTTCTTCCATCTGCCTATCTCCTTTTTCACTAATTCCTGGGAAGTTCCGCCCTGCGAGGATTTTGCCCGGACGGACCCCTCAAAACTCAAAATCTTTTTTATGTCATCTGAAAATGCCGGAGAAAAACTTTTCCACTCCTTCATGTTCAGAGCTGCGACAGTCTTGTTTTTTCCAAGGCAGTACCTTACCATAGCGCCGCAGATTCCGTGCGCCTGCCTGAAAGGGATCCCCTTCTTCACAAGGTATTCGGCCGCATCGGTTGCCAGCGTGAACTCCGAAAGAGCTTCTTCAGCCCTTTCGCTGTTGAATACAAGAGCCTGCACAATATCCGCAAGGATGCCAAGTGATGCGGCGGTGTCTTCAAATATCCCGAAAGCCAGCCGTTTATCCTCCTGCAAATCTCTGTTATAGGAAAGAGGGAGTCCTTTCAGGAGAGTCATGAGTCCGGCAAGCATACCCGTCGAAGAAGCGGCCTTTCCCCTTATCAGCTCAAGAACGTCGGGGTTTTTTTTCTGTGGCATTATGCTTGAACCCGTACAGTACCTGTCCGGCAGTTCAACAAACCCGAATTCTGACATGCTCCATATTATAAGGTCCTCGCATAACCTTGAAAGGTTCAGCATGAGCATGGCGCAGACACCGGCAGGCTCAAGCAGAAAATCGCGGGAGGCTACGGTATCAAGGCTGTTGCGGGATACTTCCGAAAACCCTATCTGTTTTGCAAGATACTCCCTGTCAACCGGCAGGGAAGTGCCGCAGCACGCACATACGCCGGCAGGCAGAACATCCACCCTTTTATATGAATCCGCCAGCCGTTGTTTGTCTCTCTCAAGCATTTCCGTATAAGCGAGAAAGTAATGTGATGCGAGAACCGGCTGGCTCTGCTGTAAATGAGTGTATGCGGGCATTACATGGGGAAATACATTTTCCGCTCTGGCAACCATCGCCTTCTGCAGAATTGTTATGCCGGATGAAATATCCTTTATAGCATCCTTAAGAAACAGCCTTTCATCGAGAACTATCTGGTCATTCCTTGAGCGCGCCGTATGAAGCCTTTCCCCGTCACTACCCGCAATTTCAGTCAACCGCCTTTCCACCGCGGTATGTATATCCTCGTCCGACGGTTTAAACCTGAACCTGTTTTTTTCTATCTCTTCCTTTATCTTTTCAAGTCCGCTTACTATGCTTCTGCTTTCCTTTGCGCTTATAATACCGCATTTAGCGAGCATCTTCGCATGGGCGATGCTTCCCTTTATGTCGTACAAAGCAAGTCTTTTGTCAATATCAAGAGAAGATGTGAAGTCAATAACCCGGCTTTCCACTTTCCCCTTAAACCTGCCCGCCCACATGTATCCCATGTTAATATCTCCTTTACCCCGAACCCTTACATGTTAAGCTTTCCAAGTGAGGGGTTTCGTTTTATCGCTTCTTTCTGGATCCCTGCTTACCATCCGCAGGGATGACATAAAACGTCACTTTTCACATTTATTGTTACAGTTTACAGCATTTACCTGTTATCTGCAACAAAACCTGTGTTATAATAAACATGAAAACCATGGACGAAAATATTAACAGGGAAAGGTTTTACAGGGATATTGCAAATGGTGCGGGACTGGAAAAGTTTCAGGTGAGAGTTGAGGAAACCGACCTCCTCGTAATGGCTGAAAGAAACCTGAAAAAAGAGGTTGAAGAAGAAGCGATAAAACAGCGGACGGCAATAAAAAATCATATTAAGGGCCATCCGGAATTTTACACTTCCTTTTCACCGCTGAAATACGAAAGCGGCGGGGAAATTATACGGCTGATGTGCGACTCTTCAGAAATGACTCTGACCGGCCCTATGGCTTCCGTCGCCGGCGCTATAGCCGAAACTGCGGGCAAAAAGCTCCTTGCTTTCACCAAACAGGTTTTCATTGAGAACGGCGGAGATATTTTTGCGTTAATGCACAGAGATTTTACCGTAGGGATTTATGCTGGCAGTTCCCCTCTTTCCCTTAAGATAGGGCTTAGGGTAAAGGGAGGGGATGCGCCTTCCGGAATAGCTACGTCAAGCGGCACGGTGGGCCATTCTTTCAGTTACGGAAATGCGGACGCTGTAACCGTTCTTTCCGGTTCGGCTGCTTTTGCGGACGGAGCCGCAACCTATTTCGGAAATATCGTAACAGGCAAAGGAATTGAATATAAATTAGTTGAAAAAGAACTGGAAAAATTCCCGTTTATCTACGGGCTGACTATAATAAAAGGAGAAGAACTGTTCGCATGGGGAAAAATAGAGTTGGTTTCTTTGTGAAAATCGCGGGAAAAAGGACAACCTTCAACTGGATGTTTTTTATCCTTGCGGGTGTTTTCGGAAAAGGCGGATATCTGAACGTGCTGGAGGGACTGCCTTTCATCCTGGCCGGAGCGGTTATACGCACACTGGCGGCAGGAACCATAAAAAAGAATGAGGTTTTGACGGATACCGGACCTTATGGAATATGCAGGAATCCACTCTATCTCGGAAGCTTTTTGATTTCCGCAGGACTTGTCATCGCATCCAGAAATATCTTTATCCTGCTCTATTTCCTGGTTTTTTTCCCGCTTGCCTATATCCCCGCAATTCTCGGAGAAGAAAGATTTCTTGCGGGGAAATTCGGAGAAGGTTATCTCCTCTACAAAAAGAAAACCCCCGCATTCATCCCGCGCATTAAAAAAACCGGCATGAAAGACTTTTCATGGGAACAGGCTGTGAAGAATACAGAACATATAAACTGGCTGGTAGTTTCCGTCCTTCTCATTATTCTCTTAATAAAACCCTATTTTGTATTTAACAAATAGCCCTGCCCAGCATATAAGCAGCGCAATAACCGTAGGTAAAAAAGTAAGCTTAATCCATCTGCCCCAGCCTATTCTAACATGATGTCCTTCCATGAAAGAGTAGCCGACCACATTTGCACTCGCTCCTATGGGAGTGAAATTACCTCCTATGTCCAGCCCGAGGCTCGCCGCCCAGATTAACAGCGTAAAGGAATAGGACAATGCAGGTGCAAGGTTCTTTATGAGATACCCGATACTTATTGCTTCGGGAACATTGTCTATGACGCTGCTTGTCGCCGCCCCGCCCCAGAAAAGCACTGCGGCCATTTTTACCGTATGGTTTGCAAAACCGCTGACTGACATGGCAAGCATTCTCATAACGCCGGTCTTTTCCAGCGCGCCTACTATGACAAAAAGACCTGTCAGAAACATCAGCGTTTCAATATCTATCTGCCTGAAAATGTTTTTAAGCTTCGGATTGCTTCCCTTTGTTGAAAGTATCGTAAATGCAGGTATAAGGCTTGTGAGCGCTATATTAAGAGGCATTACATCGGTAATGAAATCCCGGAGAATCAGCAGTGACACCGTTGCAAGAAGCCCTGTCAGGCCGATTTTCATAAGGAACCTGTCTTCTATTGCTTCCTCCGGCACAAGCTTTTTCAATTCCTCTTTCTGCATCTTCCGGTTGAGCTTCAAAAGTTCCTTCCTGTTCATGCGGTACCAAACGCCTATTGCTCCCGATGCGCCGAGCATGCTCAAAATCCAGTTATGTTTTATGAAATCCGTAAAACCCAGGCCGAACATGGAGCCGAGTATCACATTGGGAGGGTCTCCCATTAAAGTTCCTGCGCCCCCTACGTTTGCCATGCAGACCTCGGCAACAATATAGGGAACAGGGTCAAACTTGAGTATTTTGCTTAGGGCGTAAGTAAGCGGAGCCAGAAAAACTATAACGCTGATGGAATCAATGAAGCCGGACAGAAAACATGCCATTAAGGGAAAAAATACAAAGATTTTCACGGGGTTGAAATCAAGTTTTCGTGCAATAAGAAGGGAGAAATAATTGAAAAACCCGGATTCTTCAACGATTTTGACAATAGTAAAAATTCCAAAAAGGAAGCCTATGGTTTCCCAGTCCACGTAAAGAGCAACTTCTTTCGGCGTATAAACTTTAAACAGGATAAGAAGAACCGTACCTGACAGAGCAGTATAAACCCTGGGCGCTTTTTCAACCGCTATTAAAAAATAGCACAAAATAAAAACTGCGATGCTTATTACCGCCTTGATATCCATTGCTTCTTCCTCAAATCATTAATGCCCTGCAAATTTCATTCCTGGAAACATACCCGACAGGAATATTATCTTTGTTTGTCACTATTAATCTATGAATGTTTTTTTTCTTCATCAGAACCGCCGCCTTAAGCATAGATTCATCTTCCTTAACAGAAAAAACGGTGGTCTGCATTACGTCTTTGGCTACTACAAGAGGGGAGATGTAATCCACATTTTCAACGATGTCGGTAAGAAAATCGGCAAAAAAAGACACTTTTTCAAGGATGGAAACCTCCTCCCTTGAAAAAAGAAGGTCGTCGAGCAGTTCCTCAAGGCTTATCAGCCCGGTCATCTTGCCGGCCCTGTTTACCACAGGTAGGATGTTATGGTGAGTGCTTGAGAAAAGCTCCAGAACTTCCCTTATGGAAGTCTGCTCATTTACCGCAGGCACCCCTTCGGCCATAAAATCTTTCACTCTCTTCATAGCCCTCCTTTTTCCCTTAACTCCGACGTATGCAATAAACCGTTAAGCATATAATAAAGCATAATGTTGATTTTACAATTTTTTCTGGTATAATATCAACTTCAATTTGACATTAGCCTTTTTTTGTTTAAAATATATAGAAGTTTAATATCAAGATATTCAAATAACCTACGGGAAGGGAAAAACATGGAAGTTACTATAAAGGAACTTTTGGAAAGCGGCGTATACTTCGGGCATCCGACAAGGCAGTTTGACCCAAGAATAAAGCCTTTTCTTTACGGGAAAAGACAGGGGATTTACATAATAGACATCGAGAAGAGTCTTGAAAAAATAAAAGAAGCAGGGGAATTCCTGAAAAAATCCGCGGCCGCCAATAAGACCATCCTCTTTGTCGGCACGAAAAAGCAGGCGCAAACGCCCATAAAGGAAGCTGGGGAGAAATGCGGGATGCCTTACGTGGATTACAGGTGGATAGGCGGAACGCTTACCAATTTCAACGAGATAAGAAAAAGGGTGGGAAGGCTGGTTGAGATAGAAGAGTTGGAGAATAGCAGCAAATTGTCGCTGTACACAAAGAAGGAAGCATCTCTTTTATTGAAGGAAAAGGAGAACCTCCTGAAGAAATTCATCGGGATAAGAGACCTCAACAAATACCCTGACATAATCGTTGTGGTTGACGTCAGGAAGGAAATCAACATAATCAGGGAAGCTAAAAAAGTCGGGATAACGATTGTCGGGATAGTGGACACCAACAGCAACCCCGAACTTCTGGATTATCCCATACCGGCAAATGACGACGGTCTTAAATCCGTCAGCCTGATTCTGTCAAAACTCGCCGAATGCGTGGCCGAAGGGAAAGCATCAGTGCAATACCAGATACCGGTAAACGAACAGGAAAAAGCAAAACAGGGAGAAGAAGCAGCCCCTGCGGAAGAACAGCCGGGTACGGAGAACGAAGTTAAAAAAACTCCGGACAGGAAAAAAGCAAAAGATAAAAAAACGGAAGAGGAGCCGGAAAAAAATGAAGCTTGACGTATCGCTCGTAAAAGAAATCAGGGACAAGACCGCCGCAAGCGTGATTGAATGCAAAAAGGCGCTTGAAGAGTCGGGCGGGGACAAGGAAAAAGCGCTGGTCATACTGAAGAAAAGAGGCATGATCATATCCCAGAAAAAGTCCGGTAGAGAAACGAAAGAGGGTATTATCGGATCCTATGTCCACATAAATAACAAAATAGGCGTTTTAATAGAAGTCAACACAGAAAGCGACTTTGTAGCGCGCAATGATGAATTCAAGGAACTTGTAAAGAACCTTACGCTTCAGATAACCGCTTCGGACCCCAAGTGGGTGGACAAAGAATCAGTTCCTGAAGAGACGCTGGCGCAGGAGAGGGAAATTTACAAGGAACAGTTCAAGAACAAACCGCCTGCGGTGATAGATAAGATACTTGAAGGCAAGATGCAGGATTTTTACAAAGCTAACGTTCTGCTGGAGCAGACGTTCATCCGGGATGAGGAAATCACGGTAAAAGAATACATAGAGTCAAAGATAGGCAAGCTTGGTGAAAACATAAAAGTAAAAAGATTTGTAAAATATGAACTTGGAGAGTAAAATAAGAATATACACCAACCGGGAGGAATGATGGAATTTGAAATGGGTTATATGATGGCGCTGGTAGTGATAGGGTTAAGTTTTCTTGGTTTTTTTCTGGCGATGATGATTTCAGAAATAAACAAGAAGAAAGGCATAGTATTTTTTATACTCTCGCTGATTCTTTTCGGCCTGGGATCATATTACTACTATGTGGTCGGACAATGGCAGAAGGCAGTCGGAGGTTCGAGTCCGAATAAGCTGAATGAATACCTTTATATCTATCAGCCGACTAATATCTCCG
>CAYOWY010000030.1:0-2907 GCA_964407805.1 uncultured bacterium
TGCTATAAGCGCCTGCATGGAAAGAGTCTGCATGAGAGGGATGTCATCCCGTGAGAAATGAGAGTATTTTGAAAACGGAGCGGGGTATTTATTCAGAAACAGCCCCACTATTTTGAACGTCGGCTGGGCAATAACGGGCAAAAGCATCAGGTTTCGTACACCCTCTGCCCCCCATTCGTTCTGCCTCTGCAGACGGTTAATCACCAGGGGACGGTTTGTCGCAAGGGCTTGCCGGGTTACCTTTTCCATGTCTATTTGTTTTGATACCGGCCCGCCCTGCTGGGCTATTACCTGGTGCTTGCCCTGTATATGCAGGAGCAGAAAAGCTCCGGTTTCAATGCCGAGAGATACAAGTAGCGTGCGCATGGCTATTTCAGGGGTTTGTTTTATCAGTCCGTCAACCTCAAAACCGGAGGCTGTAAAATCCCCTGTAATTCCCGGCAGTTCGGAGGGTTTGAGCATGCCGGTAATCTCTTTTTCCACATCCTGCATAATCTTCATTGCGTTTTCTCTGCGGAAAAGTTTTTTTACGGTGTTAGCCAGCGAATAGATAAGTGAAGCGACATAAAATAAAACGAACATGAGGCAGTACGGAATCATGTCTATAAAAAGATTGGCGTGCTTCATTGCGGCAACGGACAAAAACACTGACAGAACGGAACATCCTCCCAGAAGAAAGGCGTTAACCGCGGCGCCGTAAGAGAAGACGAACAAACTAAGTGCGGCGCCGAGAAGCAAAAGAGAGACCGCAACCGCTTTATCGTCTATTCTGTGGACATACTGCCGGGAAAGCACGTTGTGAAGAATACCCGTCTGAAGCAGAACCCCGAACTGCGTTCCCCACGGAGTAGGGACAAGGTCGGCGTTTTTAGCGCCGACGGCCGTTTGTCCTACAAGGACAGCCTTGTTTCTAAAAAATCTGCGCGGGTATCTGCCAAGAATTACATCTTCAAAAGAGATGAAACGTTTTTCCATCTCCCCTGGAGGGGGCAGTTTTATATATATACTGCCGTCTTTTCTTACGGGTATCCATGAAACAGGCAGGCCTCTTCCCTCTCGGTAGAGGCTTATCTTATCCTGTTTTTTATAAATTCTCGCAATTTCAAAAGATATCTGGGGGTAGACGGTATCCCCTGATTTTATGAAAACAGGCACTGTTCTCACAACCTGGTCTTCGCTTGCCAGCGTGTTGATGTGCCCGGCGGACAGCGCCGCACGGGTGAATTCGTCGGCGCTTCCTCTGATGGAAGGCGCGATGTAGACGTTTCCTTTTCTTTTCTCAAGCCGCGAAGGAGAGAAAACGGGAAGAACGACCTTCCCGTTTTTCTTAATTTCCTTTATAAATTCCGCGTCTGCGGCGCTGTCGGTTATCTGGGGGAAAAAGATGTCAAACCCTATAACCGCGGCCTCTTCCTTTTCCAGTATCCTTAAAAGTTGAGAGTAGAATTTTCTTGAAAAGGGCTCTCCTACTGCAGATTCAAAGTTTTCGGTCAGGCCGATTATTGCAACGGGCACGGATATTTCGTTCCGCGGAGATGAATGAAGAAGCCGCCAGTCATAGAGCGCCAGCTCGGCTTTTTCAAGGGATTTATATAGGAAGAGGACGATAACCAGCGCGGCTATCAGCAATCCTGCAGCAAGTTTTATTATAATGGCTGGTTTCATTCATCTTTAAGCGGCTTGCCGGTTATTTTTTCTTGGACGGTTTCCTCGGGACGTGTTTGGTTGCCGCTGACAGCGTTTCTCCTACAGGGGCTGCAACGGAGAAAACCTGATTCGGCTGTACGACAGAAGCCTTTACGCCCAGGTTCCTGTCTTCTACGGCTACCGCTCCCGCCGATACGGAAACCGAGGTTTTAATTTTGTCGTCTGTCAGCCAGTTCCGGACAGAGAACTGCGTTCCCTCAACACCCGCGATTACGGCGGGAGTGATGACTTCAAACTTGGAATCTCCCTCGTGTGTTACCGTCAGAGTGCTTTCCGCACCGTCCAGCGTATAAACGATGCCGTAGATTTTGTTTTCGTTGTCCACAAAAGAAGAAAGAAGGCCGACCTTTCCGGAGTTTATCTGCACCCTGGTGCCGTCCGCAAATGCAAGCTCTCCGCCGCTGTACACTTCTCCGAATTCCGCACTTGCTCCGCTCCACTTCACCTTCTGGCTCCTGCCTATGTCAACCGCATAAGAGAGATAAGCGGCGACGGTTTTGCTTCTCCTGTTGTGCCGGGGGCAGGCAAGAAATATCTTGTTGGCATCACCTTCGTCAATAAACCGGCCGATGTAAAAAGCGTCATAGCTGTTGCCGTTGGAATTCCTGTCCGCAGGGCATACCAGCGCTTTCGCGCTTTCAATGTAAGCAGGATACAAATCGGAAATGTCGGAAGGCGTTGTTTTGTGGTCCGTCTGAAAAATCTCAACCGCCTGCGCAATATTCTTCATATTGTTTACACAGCCCATTGTTTTTGCGAATTCCTTTGAATTAAACCCGAGCCCTGCAACCAGGGTAAGCAAGGTTATTGCTATAAAACAGAATATCACCACTTCTATGAAAGTAAACCCTTTTTTCCCGCTCATTGTTTTTCCTCCCTCTCCTTAGAGATTGTAAGATAAACAAGCTTGTTTTCAAGCTCTTTTAAAGCAAGGGTTAAACTCATGTCTTTAACCTCTGTGTTTTTCCAGCGCTCAACGACGTTGAGGGCGCTTTCTCCGATATCCGTATACCGGGTGGAAAGCTTTTCAAGTTCTTCAAGCATGGGCTTCAGGGAATCCCCTTTCCGCAAAGAGAACGCCGGTTTTTTACCTTCCTGCAGGTCCTTGAGGATTTTCCTTATCCTGTATGCGGGTCCGGCTACCTTATGGGAAAGGAGAAGCATCCCGAGGGTCACAAGAAATGCAAGGCAGAGTATAAG
>CAYOWY010000030.1:2917-7867 GCA_964407805.1 uncultured bacterium
GAGTATAAGAACGATGTTAAAGGCAACAAATTTCCGCAGAGAGGCGTCATATAAATTGGAGAGTTCCCCTGTGCGCAGTATCCTTTCGGCGACGTCCGTCCAGATAATATAGAAAGAGGCGATGCTTACTATCGCGCATGCGACGGCAAGGGAGACAAGGGCATACACAACAAGCTTTAACTGAATTTCCCTGTCAACCCACAACTTCAATCTTCCCGGGGATTTCATGTAAACATTATACTCTATAAAGCGATTTTGTCAATAACAAGAGGTTTTGCCGGCCTTTTTGGCGCAATTTTGCCAAAATATGGTAACATTAAAAAATGAAAAGAGAAGATATAAAAATATCTTTTTACCGCAGCAGGGGGCCCGGCGGGCAGAGAAAAAACAGGAAGGAAACCGCCGTTAAGATACTCCATCTTCCCACAGGCATAACGGCAAGGGCGGCAGAGCACAGGTATCAGCATCAGAACAGACAGCTTGCCATGGAGCGGCTGGAGGAGAAACTGAAGGTTTTGAGAGAGCCGAAAAAGAAGCGCATAGCCACCCGCAAACCCCGCTCCGCCAGAGAGAAGGAACTGGCTGCGAAAAAAAGGCAAAGCGCAAAAAAACAAATGAGGCGCAAGATACTCAACGACCATGGAAACGATGACGCTTAAACAGTTTCTGGAGGTTATACGCGACGCTCTTCAGGCCGGTTTTCCCATGCAGTACCGCGTTACTGCGGAGATAGCCTCCTTCAGGGTTAATCCCAATTCGGGGCATTGCTACATGGACCTTGTTGAAAAGGAAGAAATTGCCGTTACGGCCAAGGCGGGGGCGGTTATCTGGAAGGGACGGCTGGATTATATCCAGCAGAAATTCAGCAGGGACACCGGACAACCGTTGAAGGAAGGATTGAAGGTTCTCCTGGTTGCGGAAGTCAGCTTCCATGAGATATACGGCTTTAAGCTCAACGTTACGGACGTTGACCCTTCTTACACGATAGGCGAATTTGCCCTTCACCGCAAAAAGATAATCGCGCGCCTTGAGAAAGAAGGAATACTTGAAAGCAATAAACAACTGCCGTTCCCTGCGGTGCCCCAGAGAATAGCCGTAATATCGTCCGCCTCGGCCGCAGGATATGAGGATTTCCTTAACACGCTGGAGAACAATCCTTACGGATATGCTGTCTCAACAACGCTTTTTCCCGCATACATGCAGGGAGAGCAGACAGAGCAGTCCGTCATCCGCGCCCTGAAAAGATGTCTTGAGCGCATAAAAGACTATGACGCTGCGGTTATTATAAGAGGCGGAGGAGACCAGATAGACCTGCACAGTTTTGACAACTACAATATAGGAAAGGCTGTTGCCCTTTTCCCCATACCCGTCCTTGCCGGCATAGGGCACAGGAGAGACGAAACTGTTGTGGATATCGTGGCTCACCAGAGGCTGATAAGCCCCACCGCGGCCGCGGAGTTCATCATCGGACGGATTAAAGATTTTGAAGACAGGATTGACGGAGAAAGCAGAATTCTTGCAGACATTGCGGGCAATATTCTTGTTTCGGAGAGACGTTCTCTGGCAGAGTCGGAAAAGCACCTGCTCATATTCTCGGATTTTTTCTTCCGGAAAAGAGCGCAGGCTTTCAAAACGCTCATCTCGGATTTCAGAAACAACGTTGCGAGGAACACCGCCTCGGCGGAATTCTTCCTCAAGCAGGCGCCGGTTACGCTTGCGGGGGCGGTTCAGGCCTTCATGAAAGGGCGCCTTAATACACTGGAAAGAAACGGGGACAGGGTAGAGCTGATGAATCCCGTCAAAGTGCTGGAACGGGGATACAGTCTTACCTTCAGCAACGGGAAGGTTGTGAAAGATGCGGAGACGGTGAAAAACGGAGAAAGAATAGAAACCCGGCTGTATAAAGGTACAATAGAAAGTGTTGTAAAAAAGAGTGAAACGTAAATCGAAACCCCTCACCCTTCCCTCTCCCCTCGGGGGAGAGGATTTAAGGTGAGGGGGAATGGGGGAACAAATGGCGGAAAAGAAACTTACATATTCGCAGGCGTCTGCCGAACTTGAATCGATAGTAAAAGAGATAGAGCAGGAGGACGTTGAGGTTGACCACCTTCTTGAAAAGGTCAAGCGCGCCTCGTTTCTGATAAAACACTGCAAGGAGAAACTGCGGGACACGGAAACCGAGGTTCGCAAGGTTCTTACCTCACAGGAGAGCGTAGAGGGAAAAGAGCAGGAGTAACTGATGCCGGAATTCCTTGAGTTCCTTTCAATGCCGGAGAAGGTTGAGGTTTTAACCGGCCTCACGGAAAAAGGGGAGAAATATTTTGTAAGTGGCGGAGTAGATACGTCTTTCTTCTCCTGTCTTCTTGCATGCCTTTTCGCCAAAACGCGAAAGAATTTTCTTGTCATACTTCCTGAAGAAGAGTCCGCCGAGACGTTTTATCAGGACATCGCAGGTTTTTCCGGCGGGGAAAATGTCCGGCATCTCCCTTCCCCCGAGCTTTTTTCAGGCAATGAACAGGGCATCTCTGCGGTTATGTTTGACCGCGTAACGGCTTTTACGGAGATATCCTCATCCCAAAAGCCCCTGATAATCGTATCCCAACCTGCCGCCCTCCTTAAGAAAATCCCGGAGCTTAACGACTTCGACAAAAGCGCCGTTTCTGCTAATGCCGGCGGTTCTTTCCGGCGGGATGTTTTCATAGAGCGTCTTTTGAGTTACGGGTATGACGAGGCGGGAGTCGTTGAAGAGCCCGGAGAGTTTGCAAGGCGCGGCGGGATAGTGGACGTTTTTCCTCTGGATTCACAGTTTCCTTTGAGAGTTGAGTTCCTCGGCAACAGGATAAATTCTGTCCGGAAATTTGAGCCCGCCAACCAGATTTCCTTTGAGAAAATAAAGGGATTCACTCTCCTGCCCCTCAACGAATCTTTCGCAGGAGATGAAGCGGCGAGCGTGATAACCCAGTTGAAGGATGCGGCACTTTTTTTCATTGAGCCGGGCAGGTTTTATGCATCTCCCATGCTGAAAGAGCTGGAAAACAGGGGATTGTACAAAGAGAAAGATTTTAAAGAGGCGCTGGAAAAAGCGGTTGTTCTGCAGGACGGACTGCCTCCGCCGGAAATCAAAGAACCCCGTTTCCTGTTCAACGTTTTACCTCCTGCCGGCAGGTTCAGGGCGGACGCATCTTTTATCTGGAATCCTTTTGAAGGGGAAAAACTTGCCGTATTCTCCGATACCCCCGCGCAGGAGAAGCGCTTGAAAGAGATACTTGAGGAAAAAGGGGCGGATACAAGCGATGCAAGATTTTTCAGGGGGATGCTTTCCTCCGGCTTTTCCTTCCCCGAAGCAAATCTGACAGTTCTCTCCAACGACGAACTTTTCTCAAGGTACAGGACAAGAAGGCAGTCCCGCAGAATTTATGCCGAGAGCATGCCTTTAAGCAGTTCCGCGGGGATAAAGGAAGGCGACTACGTGGTCCATTACAACGAAGGCATAGGCAGATTTCTGGGCATGCAGGAAGTGGCTGTCAGGGGGGCGGAGAAAACGGAAGAGTTTGCCGTGCTTGAGTATGAGAACGGGGATAAACTGTACGTCCCCTTAAACCAGGTTGAGCTTATCCACAAGTACATAGGTTCGGAGGTTCCCCGGCTCTCCGTACTGGCAGGTAAAAACTGGCTGAAGGTTCGGGATAAGGTAAAAAATGCCATAAGGGACATAGCAGGTGATTTATATAAGCTTTATTTGGAGAGAAAAAAAGAAAAGGGGTTCGGGTTTTTACCCGAAGAGGAGTTCCAGAAAGAATTTGACGGCGGGTTCATCTACAGGGAGACAGACGACCAGTTAAGGGTGATAAGCGAGGTCAAGGAAGATATGGTTTCCGACGGCATTATGGACAGGATAGTCTGCGGGGACTCGGGTTACGGCAAGACCGAGGTGGCGTTGAGAGCGGCATGCAAAGCGGTCATCAGTGGTACCCAGGCGGTTGTGCTGGTCCCCACCACGGTTCTCGCCCTGCAGCATTTCCTGACCTTCAAAGAACGGTTTGCGGATTTCCCTGTGCGGGTGGAGATGCTTTCAAGGCTGGTGCCTGCGCAAAAACAAAGGGAAATACTGGCCGACGTTGCAAAAGGCAAGGTTGATATCGCAGTGGGTACGCACAGACTGCTTCAGGCAGACGTGAAGTTCAGCAAACCCGGGCTTCTCATAGTTGACGAAGAGCAGAGGTTCGGTGTTGTACATAAAGAGAAGATAAAGAACAAGTTCAGGAAGATAGACGTTTTGACTCTTACGGCCACTCCAATTCCAAGGACCCTTTATATGGCGGTATCGGGATTGAGGGATATAAGCATGATAGAAACTCCCCCGCAGGGGCGTCTTTCAGTCATCACCTATGCCGGCAGGTACAACGAAAAGCTCATCAGAGAAGCCGTTTTGAGAGAAGTGGAGAGGAAAGGGCAGGTCTTCTACCTTCACAACCGTATATATGACATTGAAAAAGTTACTGCCAGGCTGAAGCAGATGCTCCCTTTTGCTCCCAGGATAGAGTTTGCACACGGCAGGATGGAGCCGGAAAGACTCGCCGCCATCATGGAGAGGTTTTCAGCAGGGGAGATAGACGTGCTTGTTGCCACTACCATCGTGGAAAACGGCATAGACATTCCGAGGGCAAATACGCTGATAGTTGACAATGCGCATACCTTCGGGCTCTCCGACCTTTACCAGTTAAGAGGCAGAGTCGGCAGGTACAAGTGGAGGGCATACGCCTATTTCCTGATACCGGACGAGGCCCTTCTGACGGATATTGCAAGGGAGCGGCTCTCCGCTCTTCAGGAATTGAGCAAACCGGGAAGCGGGTACAGGGTTGCCCTGAAAGACCTTGAGATACGCGGGGCGGGCAATATCCTCGGCAGGGAACAGCACGGTTTTGTGGAGCAGGTGGGTTTTAACCTTTA
>CAYOWY010000031.1:0-7852 GCA_964407805.1 uncultured bacterium
TGAACTGTCCCTGATAAAGAATATCATAGGGATAAAAGAAGCGAGCGGCAGTCTGGACCAGGTGAGCAGAATAATATCCCTTTGCGGGAGCGGATTTACTGTTTTTTCGGGAGACGATTCCCTCACCCTGCCGATAATGGCGGTGGGAGGCAGGGGTGTTATTTCCGTGGCGGCGAACGTTGTTCCCCTGCAGGTTGCCGAAATGACTGCAGCCGCCCTTTCCGGAGACTGGGACAAGGCGCGCAGGATTCATCTGGAGTTGCTGCCCGTATTTAAAGTGCTCTTTATTGAAACAAATCCCATCCCGGTTAAAGCGGCTCTTGCCATGATGAATTTCATAGAGCCGGAATGGCGTTTGCCCCTTACCCCGCCTTCTCCGTCAAGCATGGAGAAGATAAAGGAAGTTTTAACTCAAAACAAGGTGATTCAATGATATTTAAACGGAAAAAATACATAAGCATTGAACCCAGGGAAAAGCCGGAGATAAAAAAAGACCTCTGGATTAAATGCGAGCAGTGCGGCAAGCTGATATATAAAAAGAAATGGGAGGAAAACTTCAAGATATGCATGTACTGCGACAACTACGGAAGGATGACTGCATACGAAAGAATAGCGATGCTTGCTGACCAGGGCTCGTTTGCGGAGCAGTGGGGGGAGATGGTGTCCAGCGATCCTCTTAAATTTACGGGAGTAAAAGCATATACCGATAAACTGAAAGAGGAAAGGCAGAGAACAGGGCTGAAAGAAGGGATGATAACCGGAGTGTGCAAGATAAACGGGATTCCCTGCGTCCTTGCCGTAATAGACGCGGGGTTTATTATGGGCAGCATGGGTTCTGTTGTGGGGGAAAAATTTACCAGAGCGGCCGAATATGCGATTGAAAAGAAACTTCCCATGGTCTCGATTTCCGGAGGGGGCGGGGGAGCCAGGATGTACGAAGGCGTTATCTCTTTGATGCAGATGGCAAAAACTTCCGCCGCGGTGGGAAAGCTTAAAAAAGAAGGGCTTCTGTTCCTTTCCGTGCTCACCGATCCGACAATGGGAGGCATCGCGGCAAGCTTTGCATCGCTCGGAGACATCATTATCGCCGAGCCGAAGGCCTTGATAGGATTTGCCGGTCCAAGAGTTATTGAGCAGACCATAAGGCAGAAGCTTCCGGCCGGTTTTCAGCGCACGGAATTTCTTTTTGAGCACGGAATGGTAGATATAATTTCCAAGAGGGCGGAACTTAAGGACACGATAGGAAACATCCTCCTTGTAATCCACACATGAAACCTCTCCCTGAACTTGAATTTTTGTTTTCACTCACCGATTTCGGGATAAAGCTTGGATTGGACAAAACGCGCAACCTGCTTAAGAAATTCGGCAATCCGCACCTCCGGTATCCCTCTGTTTTAATAGCCGGCACAAACGGAAAAGGTTCCGTGGCGAAAACTCTCGCCAACATCCTTGTTTCGGCAGGTTACCGGACAGGCCTTTATACAAGCCCGCACCTTGTGCGCATAGGAGAACGCATTGTTTATAACGGGGAAGAAATAACGGATAAAGAACTTGTTTTGAAAATTCGCAGCCTGCGGAAAATCATAGGCTCGCAGCCCTGCCATTTGTACCCGACTTTTTTTGAAGCGCTTACAACGATTGCTTTCTCTTTTTTTGCCGACGCCGGAGCCGAAATTGTCGTGTGCGAGGTAGGAATGGGAGGAAGGTTTGACTCCACCAATGTCCTGCCGGCATCCATTGAGGTAATCACGAAGATAGGACTGGATCATACCCAGTTTCTGGGCAAGACGTACGAGGAGATTGCCAGCGAAAAGGCGGGGATTATAAAACAGGGAAGCACGGTTATTTCGGCATCCCAGCAGAGCGGGGCAATGAAGGTTATCAGGAGCAGGGTAAAGGAGAAAAAGGCAAGGCTTTATACATGCGGGAAGAATTTTTACACGCGAGGAAGATCTTCCGCCGCTGACGGTCAGATATTTGATTTCCGGGCAGGGAAGACAGGATATCCCGCCCTTAAAACGCCCCTGCTTGGCAGGCATCAGCTAGAAAATATGGCTCTTGCCGTGCGGGCGGCTATGGCTCTTCAGGAATGCGGATTCAGGATACAAAAGGAAGACGTATACAAGGGCATGGAAAATGTTTTCTGGCCGTGCAGGTTTCAAATCCTGCAGAAAAAGCCGGTTATTATAATTGATGGAGCGCATAATCCGGACGGCATGAAAACCCTGTCGCGCACTCTTGCAGAAGTCTTTCCCTGTAAAAAGTTTTGTTTTCTGACAGGGATTTTGAAAGACAAAGACTGGAGAAAGATGCTGGAAACCCTTCTTAAGAACAACGTGGACGAAATAGTTTTTACAAGACCGGAAAACGAAAGGGCCCTGAACCCTGACCTTCTGGCTGATTTTGCAGGGAAAAAGACGGTAAAGGTAAAAGTGATTCAGTCTCCAGAGGAAGCGTTGAGATACCTGAAGCAAAAAGGGAAAGACTGGTGTATCTGTGGCTCTCTGTATCTTTGCGGCGACATTCTCCGGCTATGGAAACAGGAGGCGCGATGACCCGAAGAGAAAGATTGGCAGCGACTTTTCAAGGTAAGCCGGTGGACAGACCGGCGGTTTCTTTTTACGAGATAGGCGGCTGGAAGATGGAGGAGGACGGGGATGAATTTAACGTATGGAACGACCCGTCATGGAGGCCTCTTGTGAAAATGGCCGGAGAGGAAACGGATATAATCCGGATGGTCTCTCCGTCATGGAAAGGGGGAAGCGATAACGGCCTGTCGGAACTGACGGAAAGCGAAACATGGAGGGACGGCAAATCGCTGTTTACCCGCACGACCATAAAAGCTCCGGGCAGGACGCTTACGTCAGTGGCGCGCAGGGATATTAACGTCCAGACTACATGGGTCATAGAAGATCTGCTTAAAAACACCGATGATGCGGAGGCGTATCTCCTGCTCCCCGAGCCGGCTGCGGGAGAACTGGATGCGGAGGCTCTTCTTAGAGAGGAGCGGGCGTTGGGCGATTCAGGCATTGTCAGTGTAGAGCTGTCCGACCCCATCTGTGCCGCCGCCAGCCTGTTTTCAATGGAAGAATATACGGTTATTGCTCTGACCGAGCAGTCTCTTTTCCATAGGCTTCTGGAGAGGTTTGCGCGGATAAGGTTTGAGCAGTGCAGGCAGGTTGCGGAGAAGTTTCCCGGAAGGCTGTGGCGCATCTGCGGCTCCGAATATGCAAGCGAACCCTATCTTCCGCCCCGGCTGTACAACGAATACGTTGCAAGATATACGGGCGAGATGGTGAAGATGATACAGAAATACGGAGGTTACGCCCGCATTCATTCCCACGGACGGCTTCGCGGCATAATTAACCTTATTGCAAAGATGAAGCCGGACGGCATGGACCCTCTCGAGCCGCCTCCGCAGGGAGACATGACTCTGGAGGAGATAAAAAAAATTATCGGCAGAGACACGGTTCTCATGGGGAACATAGAGTCTTCAGACATAGAAAACCTTGAACCCCCGGAGTTTGAGAAGAAGGTTGCGGTTGCCCTGAAGGAGGGCACGGAAGGGGAAGGCAGGGGTTTTATTCTGCATCCTTCGTCATGTCCCTACGGCAGAACAATTACTCCTCGGACGCTTGCCAACTATGAAACCATGGTTCGCCTTGCTAAAAGTTTCAGATCCAACGAATAACCCTACACTTCAAACAGAAGGACAGAATCTCTGACAACGCCCTGTCGGGCAAGTGTCCCGCCTGAAGAAGACCGCCCGGCTGGGCGCATATTGATTGATATTTATTAATTCAGATTTGTGGATGAATTGAGCAGTTGACGGAGCACAAGGGCTGGTTTATAATTATACAAAATGAAAATTCTGATAAAAAACGGCCATGTTGTGGACCCTGCCTCCGGACTGGACGGCAAATATGACATCCTGATAGACAACGAAACAATTGCCCGCCTTTCAAAAAACGTAACCGCAAAAGCCGACAAGACGATAAATGCCGGAGGGAAGTATGTTTTTCCCGGGCTCATAGACATGCACTGCCACTTAAGGGAGCCGGGTAGAGAAGACGAGGAAACGATATATACCGGCAGTGTATCCGCCGCGGCCGGAGGGTTCACCACTGTATGCTGTATGCCAAACACCTCTCCGGCTCTTGACAACAAGGTTGCTATAAGGTTTATCGCCGACCGTGCGCGGGAGGCGTTGTGTGATGTGCTCCCAATCGGCGCGCTGACCGTCAACAGAGAAGGAAAAGAACTGCCTTCTTACGGAGAGATGTCCGAAGAAGGGGCCGCAGCTTTTTCCGATGACGGCGACTGCGTCATGAACAGTCTTGTGATGAGAAGGGCCCTTGAATATTCCAAGCTTTACAAAAAGCCCGTTATCTCCCATTCCGACGACGCTTTTCTTTCAAAGAACGGAGTTATGAATGAAGGGGAGCTGTCAACGAAGATGGGGTTGGTCGGCATTCCGAGGCATGGAGAAGCGATTATGGTGAGCAGGGATGTCGCCCTGGCGCATCTTACCGGAGGAGTTCTCCATCTTGCCCATCTCTCTGTCGCCGAGTCCGTGGACATTGTACGCAGGGCGAAAAAAAATAACAAAAATATTTCCTGCGAGGTTACGGCGCACCATTTATCTTTAACGGAAAGCGCCGTCTCGGGTTATAACGCAGATGCAAAGGTCATGCCGCCCCTGCGCACTAAAGCCGATATCAAGGCTTTGATTGCCGGGCTGAAAGACGGAACGATTGACTGCATAGTAACAGACCATGCTCCGCACAGCGCAGAAGAAAAAGAGTCCGGATTTGAAAACGCCCCGTTTGGAATGATAGGCTTTGAGACCGCCTTATCGCTTGCCATGGAACTGAAAAAACAGGGATTGAGCGTTGTGCAGATTGTGTCAAAGTTTACAGTCGGGCCTGCAGGCGTTCTGCGCATAGACAGGGGCCGGCTGGGCGAAGGTTTGCGGGCCGATATAGTTGTGTTTGACTCTGAAGCGGAGTGGGTCTGCAGGAAGGAAGACATAAAGTCAAAAAGCAAAAATTCCCCTTTTATAGGACGGAAGATGCAAGGAAGGGTTGTTGCCACGCTCTATAAAGGCAGAGCGGTATTTTCAATATAAAATGTTGACGGAAAAAGTTAAAGAAATAAAAAAAGCCGAAGAACAGGCTGAAGCCATAATTAAAAAAGCCGGGGAGGAATCCGTCGTTATCTCCTCTTCTCTCGGTTCTGCGGTAAACGAATTCAAAGAGAAAAAAGAGAAACAACTTAATGATTTGAAGGAAGAGTACAGGAAGAAAAGGGATGCGGCAACAGAGGAAAGCATCAAGAGGCTTCAAGAGGATTACGACGGAAGGACAGCCTTTTTCAGAAAAGAATCTTCAGGGAAAATCTCCGCGGTTACCGAATTGTTGTGGCAAGGCATAAAAAAAAGCATGTTTACGCCGTAACTACCTTGTTTCTGCCTCCTTCCTTTGCTTTATATAACGCAAAATCCGCTTTCTTTACAACTTCTTCCGCGCTTTGTGCATCCTGCGGATAAGATGCCACTCCGAAACTTAAAGTAAGATCTTGGTTCGGCTGGCTTGACTCGTTGGGGAATTTAAAATCTCTTATTCTTTTCCTTATCGTCTCGCAAATCTTGACCGCATTTTCCTTTGAAGTATCGGGGAAAACAATAATTATTTCTTCGCCCCCGTATCTGGCGACAATATCGGAACCCTTTACGCTTCTTATGATTATCTCGGATACTTTTTTCAGGACTGCGTCTCCTGCCGGATGGCCGTTAAGGTCGTTGTAATGCTTGAAGTAATCTATGTCCGCCATGCATACGGAAAACGTTGTTTTTTTAACTGCGGAATCCGTAAGCGTTTTTTCCAGCATTTCCTCAAAATGCCTCCTGTTGTAGAGATGGGTAAGAGTGTCGGTTATTGACAGCAACTTGGTTTTTTCGAAGAGCTCGGTGTTTTCAACAAGCAGCGATGTCGGCGCCGAAACCATGCGGAGCAAGTCAAGGTCTCTGATGGTGAACGACCGGTTATCAAAAGAAAAAACGCCTATTATACCCGTGATTTTCCGCTTGTGATGGAAAGTGGAGATGATAAAGGAAGTTACTCCCTGGCTTGCAAGTCCCGCATACTGGGCAAAGGAACTTGTATTGTTAATAAGAAGCGGCCTCGGTTTCAGGGCAGTGCTGGTAAGCAGGGTGTCCGGCAGGTCAAGCGGCCGGCCTATAACGGACTTTTTAAAGTTTTCACCCGTAAGCTGAAGGGCTACCGTCTCCTGCTGGAAGATTTTTTTCAGAGAATCCGCAATTTTTTCAAGCACGTCTTCAATGGATATTCCTTCTCCGAACGTTTCTATAATGTCGCTTAGAGTTTTCAGGAGGAGCGATTCCAGCTGAAGATCCGAAAAAGCAAGCTGCATTTTTTCTCTTTCCCTGCGCGAAGACTGCGTCTGGCTTAAAACAAAGAAGGAGTAGATTGTTTCAACAATTATAACGGCGGCGACTATAACGGTGAGGGAAACGAAATAGAAAACGGAAGAGAAAACCCTGTCTATGGAAAAAAGGATGTTTAATGCAAAGATATAAAGGATGACCGACAAAAAAACCAAACTCCGCAGAGTTCTCATTAAATCATTATTATCCTTTTACTTTGTTTACAAGGTCCGAAAAGCATTCCGGATGATGGAATGCAATGTCGGCAAGGGTTTTTCTGTCCAGCTCTATTTGAGCCTTCTTGAGAGCGCAGATGAAACCGCTGTAAGAGATTCCGTTGCTTTTGCACCCTGCCGCAATTCTTGTAATCCATAGGCTCCTGAATACGCGTTTTTTGTTTCTTCTGTCCCTGTAGGCGTATGTAAGCCCTTTTTCCGAAAACTCTTTTGCCCTTCGGTACAGCTTGGATCTTCCCTGCCTGTAGCCCTTTGCTCTTGCCAGGACTTTTTTCCTTCTGCTTCTTGATGCGGGTGAATTTTTTGTTTTTGGCATTGTATTATCCCCTGATTATTTATAAGGAAGCAACTTTTTGATTCTCTTGCTGTCCCCTTTATTCTTTAAAACGGCTGCGGTTTTTATTCTTCTCTTTCTCTTCGCATTTTTCTTTGACAGAAGATGTCCTCCGCCCGCTCCGTAATGCATCACCTTGCCGGTGCCTGTGATTTTGAACCTCTTTGCTACTGCTTTTTTAGTTTTTAACTTAGGCATTTTCTGTTCCTTGTTATATAGGGATGAATATGACGCTTAATCGCGACCCCTCCATCTTTGGCGGCCGTTCAATCTTTCCTAACGAAGTAAGCTCTCTGGTAAGTTTTTCCAGATACTGATAACCGCGCTCTTTGTGGAGGATTTCCCTTCCCTTGTAAAAAATGGTTACCTTTACCCGGTGCCCTTCTTTCAGAAAGCTTTCAACATGCTGTTTCTTGAATTTATAGTCGTGTTCACTCGTTTCGGGAGTAAACCGAATTTCTTTCGTTTGAGAAGCTTTTTGTTTCTTCTTTATCTCTTTTTCCTTCTTTTTCTGCTCATAAAGGAACTTCTTGAGGTCCATTATCCTGCATACCGGAGGAGAGGCATTGGGCACTATCTCCACCAGGTCGAGGTCTTTTTCCCTGGCTTTCTGCAGGGCGTCCTTTTTATCCACAACGCCAAACTGCTCTCCTTCGCTTCCTATCAGGCGGACAGTAGGCGCTTTTATCTGAAAATTGAATCTGAACCTGCTTCTGTTATCGGGAAAACTGCGTTTTTGATAGATAGCGATATCTGCGCTCCTTTACCCGTTTGGCATGTAGCATATGGCAAATAGCAAAGGGTCTGCATAGAGAACAGTTGATATGCCATTTATCT
>CAYOWY010000032.1:0-3906 GCA_964407805.1 uncultured bacterium
GTTTTGAAGCGAGAGAAAAAATAAAGGAGCTGGGCAGCAACAATATAATCGTAAGGGCTGTGAAGCCTCCTGCGGCGCCGGGTTCGGAACAGCAGACAACATTTCTTTCAGCTTACGGTATTCTCCCCCTGGATTTGGAAAAAATCAAAACAATCCCCTCGGTTGAGAAAGTAATCCCTACATGGGAGGACAAAAGGGACATCTGGCATCTGGACAAGAGCACGAGCGCGCGTCTGGTTGGAACGCAACCGGGATACCCTGAAGTTATGAACCTTAGCGTGGTGAGAGGCAGATTTTTCAGCCAGGTTGATTATGAAACGATAAAACCTTATGCCGTTCTCGGCTCTTCAATAAAGAACAAGCTTTTTCCTCTGGAAGAATCTATCGGGAAAACCATAAGGATAGGGCTTAACTATTTTACGGTTATAGGGGTAGTGAGCGAACGGGCTATCGTATCTGGCACCGGATTTGAAGCGGAAGACATCAATTTTGACGTATATATCCCGCTTTCCACCCAGAGGATATACTACGGCGAATATACCGTCGGGGAAAGAAGAGGCGGCGGCATGATGTCGGCAGACAGGAGCTGGGTTAAGTACCACCGCCTTATCATAAAAGTCGGTGAAACCGAACAAATCATTACTACCGCCGCCATAACGGAGGATATACTGCGCGCGAACCGCAAACAGCAGGATTACGAGATACTCGTTCCCCTTCAATTGCTCAAGCAGGCGGAGCACACGAAGAAGATATTCAACATCGTTCTTGGAGCCATTGCGGCAATTTCTCTCATTGTCGGCGGCATAGGCATTATGAATATCATGCTTGCGACCGTAACCGAAAGGACGAGGGAAATCGGTATAAGAAGAGCTCTCGGGGCGAAAAGGCGCGACATAATCAACCAGTTTCTTATTGAAGCAGTTATTCTTTCCTCAATCGGCGGGCTAATTGGCGTTCTCCTCGGTATCGCAATACCGAATATTGTTACAAAATTTGCCTCCATGATTACCATAATCACCTACTGGTCTATACTCATATCCTTCGGTATCTCCGTGGCCATAGGAATCACCTTCGGCATATATCCGGCGAGGAAGGCGGCGTATCTTGACCCCATAGAAGCCCTGCGCTACGAATAACCCCCGCTTTCTCTTTACACCTATAGGTTCATTAACTGCGTCATCGGTATTGTCAGCGTATTATTACATGCGCCTCCTCACCTCTTCCTTGCTGTTTCCCTCTATGCGCATTTATTAAATAAAACAAGTAGTTGACATGTATGACTATTTCAGGTATTATATAAAACGGGAGGTCAATAAAATGGACATACGGCAGACGGTTGAATGTTTCCATCTTCTGTTCCTTCTTTTTATCGGCAGGAAAATAGACCGGAGGCATTATATTCTGAAGGGAGGATGCAATCTTAGATTTTTCTTTAACAGCCCGAGGTACTCGGAGGATATTGATTTTGACCTGCAGGGTATTCCGGTCCGGACTTTTCAGGAGCAGGTCGGCATAATATTAAAGTCCCGTCCGTTCAAAGATACGCTTCTCGCAAAAGGCATAACCATCGGTCATATAAACGAACAGAAACAGACGGAAACAACGCAGAGATGGAAACTGGGGATTGTTTCAAAACAGGTGCAGATGCCGACAAAAATTGAATTTTCAAGGAGAAATCAGAAAGAGGGAGAAAGCAGATTTGAATCTGTAAATAACGTTCTTCTGAAAAAACATGAATTGCCGCCGGTCCTCGTAAATCATTACACGGCGGAGGAAGCTTTCAGACAGAAAGCCAATGCGATGTCTTACAGAAAGATTCCGCAGGCAAGAGATGTTTTTGATATGTACCTTCTTATAGCATCCGGAGCTTTGGCCTCTTCATTCAGGTTGGCGGATAAAAATGCTCTGCTGAAGGCAAAAAACAATATTCTATCCATTGATTACAACACTTACAAAAGCCATGTTGTTTCTTTTCTCGCAGCGCATGACAGGGATTTGTATGCGTCTGAAGATGTTTGGGATGCCATGCGTCTCAAAACAACGGAGTTTCTGGAGGGCGCCGGATGAAAATTATAGATGCCTACGCATGTATTCTTAAATTGGGACAGCCGGTTTTCCGGACGGATGACGCTGCTCTGTATCTGAATCTTAAAAACGCCCATGCCAGTAAAATTTTGAGCAGGTTGAAAGAATCGGGGCATGTATTTCATATAAACAGAGGTTTGTGGGCGGTAAAGGAAAAAATTGCACTATGGGATTTAACAAAATATCTTACCATCCCTTTTCCAAATTATATTTCCCTGCAAAGCGCTCTCTATCATCACGGGATTATTTCACAAATCCCCTCCGTCATATATATTGTTTCGCCGGCAAGGTCCCGCACTATACGTACCGCTCTCGGAACCGTATCTGTCCATCACGTGCATTCTTCTTTTTTCCGCGGCTGCGTCAGAACTTCGGACGAAGGTCCCATGATTGCGACAAAGGAAAAAGCCTTAATTGATTTTATGTATCTTCACCCTTCCAAGTCCGGTTTTTTCCGCGCCCTGCCGGAAGTTGAAATCCATAGAAATTTCAGCGTCCATCGAGCAAGGAAGTTTATCGGCTGTATAAAATCAAAGAGAAGGCGTTCTATGGTAAACAGGCTGTTTGAGGAGTTTATGTCAAAGATTCAAGATAAAGGTCAGTAATTGGAGGGGGGATGCCAGTCCCAGAATTTAAGTTTCTTGTTGTCAACCGGGCACAACCCCTTTGGGGATATGAGTCTGTAGTTTGTCCATCGTCCGCAGTCAAAACGGAATTTCTCCGACGCCATGTCCACCGGACAGCTTCCGTAGAGCTTGTGAAACCCTTCGTACGTCTGGCATCCGTCAGACATCCTGCCGCAGGTTGTGCAGACAAGTTTCGGAACCATTGCGGCGCCGATTCTTAAAAAATAGCCTTCAAATTTTACCTTGCCCTCGCATTCCATGCAGGTAAATCCGTCGAATTTTACAAAGTTTATTTTCCAGAAGCGAATTTCCTTGTTTTGAGGATTAAACTCTTCGGTGTATTTTCCGGGAAGATAAATCATCTTGGGCAGGTTTATTCCCATGCTGTCAGTTTTTTTATAAATTGCAGGCAGGAACTTGAGGGTGTATACCGGAAGTTTGCTCTGCTGAATTTCCATGGCGGAATCAAAGGATGCGCTCATGGTGACGAAAAGCAAACTTGAGAATATAAATCCGGTAACCGCTCCCGGGAAAATTCCGAAGATGCGGTCAACCACATGTTTGATGTCAACCCGTTTTCTCAACATGTCCAGAAGTACGGCTATTGCGAAGATGAGAACAACGGTTGTTCCGAGGAAGCACACCATTTCAACGGGATTTCCCCGTATGCCGAACTTTGAAAAAAGATTTACGGGAGCCTTGTATATCAGAGAGGCGAGCACTATTCCGGAGATTATGCCGATAAGGTCAAGAACATGCCCTACGAAACCTCTTATTAGCCCGAAAAGCAAACCGCTTGATAAGATGACGCAGGTTATTATGTCTATCCCTGTGAACATAATCATATGATACACCAATAAATAAAAATAGGAAAGGGACACATTGCGTCCCTTTCCTATTTTCTCACAGATTACTTTACCTGCTTTTTATTCTGTTCGTGAATATACGGCGCAGGCTCTTTTCTCTGCTTAATGCCGGGTTGCGTTCCCGCTTTAAATCCTGGTTCCGTTCCCTGTCTGATGCCTGGTCCGGGCCCCATTTTCCTCCAATCCTCTTTCATCCCCTCAAGCTCTTTCTTCTTTTCCTGGTATTCAGCATTGTTTTGCAGTTTTACTTCTATTCTCTCCTGAATCTGCTGATGTAATTTTTTGATGTTTTCAGCCATTGCTTTCAACTCGGCGTCGTTGTCTAAGGC
>CAYOWY010000032.1:3916-5564 GCA_964407805.1 uncultured bacterium
CCTTATGCGGAGAGCCTCTCGGAGCTTTTCCCTGGAACCTTCCTGGTCCCTGGGCGCCTCTGCAAGAAGCGTTCCGGCTGAAATTAAAGTTAGAACCAGTCCCGACAGGAGCATTTTTTTCATCTTCATCTTTTTCACCTCCTCTTTACCCCTAACTCCCACAAAAGCGTGAAATGTAAGATGTGAAATGCGGAACGAAAATGCTTTTCTGTCTCACGTTTCACTTTCAAAGTGAGGGGTTTCGTTTTATCGTTTTTTTTCAGTTTTACATACATTAGACGGTTGACAGGAACAAGGGTTTAGTGTACAGTTATACCCAAAATGAAAAAGAAAATTGCTGCATTTGACATTGACGGAACACTGCTCGACGCTTACTCCGCAGTAACGGAAGCATTTAACTGCGCGCTGGGAAAACTCGGCTATCCTCCAATTTCTTGTGAGACATTAAAAAGGGCCGTGGGGAAAGGGGACGGTAACCTTGCCGGCAGGTTTGTCAGGGAATCCGACATTTCCAATCTCCTCTCTATTTACAAGGAAAATCAGATAAGATGTTTTGCGGGGCGGATAAAATTGATGGACGGATGCCTTGAACTGCTGGATTTTCTGAAGGGGAAAAACGTTAAACTCGGAGTTGCCACGAACAGGTCTGAATACGCAGTAGGCGCACTCCTTGATGAATTGAATATAAAGAGATATTTTGATATAATATGCACGGCGGACAGCGTTAAAAACCCAAAGCCGCATCCGGACATGCTGTACAGGGTAATGGAATTTTGCGGCAGTAAAGACAAGGACGAAATGTTCTTTGCCGGAGACATGGATATAGATTATTTAACGGGAAGGAACGCGGGTATTGACACCTATATACTGCTTACAGGGTCTTCCTTGAGGGAAGAGCTTGAGAATCTTGAAGATATCAATTTGTTTGATAACCTTGTAATTTTGAAAAAGCATCTGTCGGAAAAAATCTGATAGGAGGATAAGATGGAAATAGTAAACGTGTACGGAAGGGAAATTCTTGATTCAAGAGGAACGCCTACGATTGAAGTGGATGTTTCCCTTGAAAACGGAGAAACGGGAAGAGCGGCCGTACCCTCCGGAGCTTCAACGGGCGAAAGAGAGGCTCTTGAACTGCGTGACGGCGGAAAAAGGTTTCTCGGGAAAGGCGTTGAAAAGGCCGTCAATAACGTAAACCAGGTCATAGCCCAGGAAATTGAAGGCATGAACATATACGAACAGAGGGACATAGATAAATTTCTCATAGAACTGGACGGAACGGAAAACAAGTCAAACCTCGGCGCAAACGCCATGCTCGGAGTAAGCCTTGCGGCGGCAAGGGCGGCTGCGGATTCTCTCGGCGTGCCTTTGTATTTTTACCTGGGAGGGGTTAAGGCGAACGTGCTTCCTGTTCCCATGTGCAATGTAATAAACGGCGGGCTCCACGCAGACAACAATCTTGATATACAGGAATTTATGATAGTTCCTTCCGGAGCTAAAAACTTCAGAGACGGATACAGGATGGCGGCGGAGGTTTTTCAGGTTTTGAAGAAGACGCTCAAGGGCAAGGGATACACCGTTTCAGTGGGAGACGAGGGAGGATTTGCTCCGAATTTGAAGAAGAACGAAGAGGCAATTGAACTGATAATAA
>CAYOWY010000032.1:5574-7813 GCA_964407805.1 uncultured bacterium
CGGGAAGGACGTGTCAATCGCACTTGACCCGGCCGCTTCATCCTTTTATGAAAAAGGCGCCTATCTTTTTGAAGGTAAAAAGATATCCTCCGGAGACCTTATCGATTACTACGCCGGGATAGTGAAGAAATATCCCGTGCTTTCAATAGAGGACGGCCTTGCCGAGAACGACTGGGATGGATGGAAGGCGATGACGGAAAAACTGGGAGACAGAATTCAGATTGTCGGGGACGATATATTTGTGACAAATTCGAAGATATTCAAGAAAGGCATAGAGAAAAAAGTGGCGAATGCCATTCTTATAAAGGTTAATCAGATAGGCACACTTACTGAAACTCTTGAGACCATTGAGATGGCTCAACGCAGCGGTTACGGCACGGTTATTTCCCACAGGAGCGGCGAGACCGAGGATTCATTCATCGCCGACCTTGCGGTGGGCGTAAATGCCGGGCAGATTAAGACAGGCTCTCTCAGCAGGTCGGAGCGGCTGTGCAAATACAACCAGCTGTTAAGGATCGAGGAAGACCTTGGGGATTATGCCGAATACGGCCTGAAAGTGAAGTAAGCGGGGCCAAAGGCAGGAAATGAGGAGAAGAGACAGGAAAAAGGTTGCGGTAATCTCCATATGCGTTTTCTTTGCGTTGATCAGCATACCCAGATTGAAAAACCTCGTCACTTATTACCGCAGACTTCAGTATTATAACACCGAAGTAATAAGACTGCAGGAAGAAAACGAAGCTTTGCGCAAAAAAATCCGCACCATGGAAGATGACCCCTATTATACCGAAAAGATACTAAGGGAAAATCACGGATATGTAAAAGAAGGCGAGTATATTTACAGGATTGATAAAAAACAAAATCATAACCCCTCACCATGAGAGTGTGTCATGAAGAGTTCAGGGTAAAGGGAAATAAAAATGTATCCGGCTAAATTTGTCAGAGAAAACACGGAACTTCTCAAAAAAGTTTCTGAACTTAAGGGCGACAAGGTGGACTGGCATGAGTTCGAGCGGCTTGACGGCGAAAGAAGAAGGATAATAGCTTTTGTCGAAGAGCGCAGGCGGTGGCAAAAGGATATAAGCAATAAAATAGCCGACAGAAAGGATGATTCTTCGGCGTCATTTGCCGATATGGTAAAGGAAGCTAAAAAATATTCCGAGGACATAAGGGCAAGCGAAGAGGAGCTGAAAGAAGTAGAGAAGAAATTTGACGGTATAATAAACTCGATACCCAATATCCCGCATTCTTCTGTTCCCGAGGGAAAGGGGGCGGAAGACAACGTGGTTGTAAAAAGCTGGGGCGCTCCGGAGGATAGGAAATTCGAGGTCCTTCCCCACTGGGATATCGGTGAAAAGCTCGGCATGCTGGATTTCCAGAGGGGTTCAAAAATATCCGGCAGTTTCTTCCCTGTCTTCAGAGGTTACGGAGCCGCTCTTGTGAGGGCGCTGATAAACTTCATGATAGACGTGCACGGGAAGAGCGGTTTTACGGAGGTATGGGTGCCCGCGCTTGTCAACAGGGACAGCATGTATACCACGGGACAGCTGCCTAAACTTGAAAAAGATATGTACCGCCTTGAAGAAGACGACCTTTTTCTTATACCTACGGCTGAAGTGCCTGTTACAAACCTTCACAGAGACGAGGTTATCCCGGAGGAAAAACTGCCGGTATATTACGTTGCGTACACGCCCTGTTTCAGGAGAGAAGCCGGCGCATACGGCAAGGATACCAGAGGGCTCATAAGGCTTCATCAGTTTGACAAGGTGGAGCTTGTAAAATTCGTACGTCCGGAAACTTCCTACGACGAACTTGAAACGCTTGTGGAAGAGGCCGAGAAGATACTGCAGATGCTGAAACTGCCTTACCGCATCCTTAAACTCTGTACGGGCGAACTTAGCTTCTCTGCAAGCAAGTGTTATGACATAGAGGTCTGGTCCCCTGGAATAAAAAAGTGGCTTGAGGTTTCTTCCTGCTCCAATTTTGAAGAATTCCAGGCGAGGCGCGGAAAGATACGCTACAGAAACACAAAAGCGGGCAAATCTGAATTTGTTCATACCCTCAACGGATCGGGTATCGCCCTTCCCAGGACGATAACCGCGATTATGGAAAATTTCCAGCAAGCGGACGGCTCACTGCTGATTCCGGAAGTTTTGAGAAATTACATGGGCGGACTGGAAAAGGTCGTATAAAAAATCCAGGGAATGAAATGGAAAAATCAAATTTGAGGGAAAAAATAGAA
>CAYOWY010000033.1:0-7742 GCA_964407805.1 uncultured bacterium
CCATACGGCTTACAAGCTGTTGTTAATGGCTTTTTCCCAGAGCAGAATGCGCATTATGGGGAAGATAGTTGCAAATCATGAAAAGCTGCCCTTTTCTTCGGTGATAGAGAGATATGAGAGGGAATTCATGGAGGTCTTTGCAAGGAGAGCCAACAGAAAGGCGCATATAAATGTTCTTCAGCACGCTTTTGGATATTTTTTCCCGAAAATAACCGCCGGTGAGAAAAAGAATTTTCTTTCGCTGCTTAACAGGTACAGAAACGGAGACATGCCACTGAATTTCCTGCTTGAGATAGCAAGGGTTTATATAGCAAGGACGGGAGACCTCTATCTCACAAAACAGAAGTATTTCAACCCTTACCCTGAAGAACTGCAATGGCGTTAGTTCCCGGAGAAAGCATTTTCCTTCAGTTGAACAGGCAGGTAAAAACCGGAGTTGCCATTGTTCTGCTCATGGTGTACTATGTCTAACCGAAATATTACGGGAGGGAACATATGAAAATGTGCTTTTTGACCGCAAAGAGCGGTGAACTTTTTGACAAGATATTTTCCGAACAGGATTTTACCGCGCTGGGGAAAATCGGAGAAGTGGAAATATGGGACGGAAAAAAGGATATACAAGCTTTTGTCTCCGGGGCGGATATTATTATTACGAGCTGGGGTTCGCCAAAAATCGACAGGAGCGTACTCAATGCCGCTCCCGATTTGAAATTTGTTTTCCACGCGGCGGGAAGCATAAAGTCTGTTCTTGATATGGATGTGATGAAAAATGGCGTACGCGTCAGTTCGGCCTCCGGCGTTCTGGGCAGGAATGTCGCCGTTACAGCGTTCGGCCTGATTCTTTCGTCGGTGAAAAAGATACCATGGTGGAATGAATTCATAAAAGGCGAAAAGGACTGGCGGGGGAATAAGAAACTTTTGCAATACACGGAAGAAATAAGCGGAGTGAATACCGGTGTTATCAGTATGTCTATTGTGGGCAAAAATCTTGTTTCTCTTTTGAAGAATGTCACAGACAATATTTTTGTCTACGATCCGTACTGGAGCGAAGAAAATATCTTAAAATCCGGCGGGAAGAAGGTTGAAGGACTTCATGAAATTGCGGAAAAGTGCGATATTATCGCCTTATGCGCTCCCCTTTTGAAAGCGACTGAAGGGATGCTTGATAAAAAGTTTTTCCTGAAGATGAAAGACGGCGCAGTATTGATAAATACCGCAAGGGGAGCATTAATTGACGAAGCCGCATTGATAGAGGAGCTTAGGAAAGAAAGGATTTTTGCATGCCTTGACGTGACTAATCCCGAGCCTCCGTCTCCTGAAAGCCCGTTGAGGAGTTTGAAAAATGTCGTGTTGTCTCCCCATCTCGCAGGGTTGGTCAATTCCGGGCTCGGAGATATAGGAAAGTTTTGCGCGGCGGAGATAAAAAGATTTATTTCAGGCGAACCTCTTTTGAACGAAATAACTGTCGGAAAATTAGATATAACCGCCTGATACCGATTTGATTTCACACAAAGAGCTTTGCTTTAGTCCGCTGAAGGTAAAACTGTCTAAGATCACCTTTTATCTCGCAGTCCCTCAAGTTTGGACGGCAGTCCGAATATTTCAAGGAATCCCTGCGCCGCTTTGTGGTCAAACATGTCCTTTACAGTATATGTCGCGAGAGATTCGCTGTAAATGGAATAATGCGATTTTCTCCCTGCAACGGTGCATATTCCTCTGTAAAGCTTCATTTTTACTTCGCCGGTAACGAACTTTTGGCTTTCATCAACAAAAGCGTTCAGACATTCTTTCATATGAGAAAACCACTGTCCGAAATATACAATCTGCGAATATCTCATAGATATCAGTTTCTTGAATTCGTAAAGGTCTCTTGAAAACACAAGTTTCTCCAGCTCGCTGTGCGCGGCGTGCAGGATAACCGCGGCCGGCGCTTCGTATATCTCGCGTGATTTTATGCCAACAAGCCGGTCTTCAACCATGTCAATTCTGCCGATACCGTGTTTTCCTCCTATTTCTGTCAGTTTTTCAATGATTGACATTGTGCCGGCATCTTTGCCGTTCAGAGAAACAGGCGCGCCTTTTTTAAATCCTATGGTAACATACTCGGGTTTTGCGGGCGCCTTTTCAGGCGAGGTTGTTATCTGGTAAGCGTCTTCGGGAGGCTCGTTCCACGGGTTTTCAAGCTTCCCGCATTCAATTGAAATACCCCACAGGTTCCAGTCTATGCTGTAGGGTTTCGCCTTTGTCACGGGAACAGGGATGCTGTATTTCTTCGCATAGTCAATTTCTTCTTCCCTTGAGCGGAATTCCCATTCTCTGACGGGAGCGATAACCTTCATCTCCGGCGCCAGGTATTTTGCAGTGAGCTCAAACCTCACCTGGTCGTTGCCTTTTCCGGTGCATCCGTGGGCAATTGCCTGCGCCTTCTCTTTTTTTGCGACGTTTACCATGCCTTCGGCGATAAGCGGACGTGCGAGGGCGGTTGCGAGAGGATATTTGTCCTGGTATATTGCTCCGGCTTTCAAGGAAGGAACGATATATTCGTTGACGAACTTGAGACGCAGGTCCTCAAAACAGAGTTTTGACGCTCCTGTTTTTAATGCTTTTGCCTTTAATCGCTGCGCATCATCGCCCTGTCCTACATTTGAGGTGTAGCATATTATCTCCGCATTATATTTGTCCTTCAGCCATTTAATCGCAACTGATGTGTCCAACCCTCCTGAATAAGCAAGCACTATCTTCATTTAATCGTCTCCTTTACTCCGAACTCTCGCTTGTATTTCCTTCATTGTGAGGAGTTCTGATTTTGTTTTTCAAAGTATTTTTTCTTTCCTAAGACGTTTTATAAGTCCCGCCCTGCCCATGAAGAGAGCTCCGAAACCGGCAGGGATTGAAATTACGTTGATAATGATTTTCGCCGTAGGATGAAATGATATTGCCGTGAATAGAAATATCCCTATGAATGTTGCAATCACCCATGTCAGCGTTCTTTCCCGCATCTTGAAAAGCATCATGCGGCCCACAAATATGGCGGGGAATATTCTTGATATGTATATTGACGAAAAAAAGAAAAAAGCGATGATAAGCCCGAGAGGAGCACCTATGATTGTTATGAAAACGACAAGCATGGTTATTACGGTGAGTATGATGAAAGACATTCCGGCCATGAAAGACTGGACAAATTTTCTGCCTGCGATTGAAGCGGTTTGTCTGTAGAGGTTGGGGAAGAAAAAAAGCATTATCATTGCAGGAAAAAGCAGAGAGAGGAAACCGTAGAAACGCTTAAATATGTCTATACGGCTCTTCTCTTTCGCCAGTTCGGTTATAGGCCTTGTCCATTTTATTTCACCGCGTATATCAGTATGCGACAGGTCCATTTCTTCCGGAGTGTTATAAGTCAAACTTCCTTTAATGACCGTTTCCGGAGCAAAGACGAGATTATTGCCGTACAGTACGATATCGTCAAATTCTCCGGATATCACGATTTCTTTTCCCCAGAGGATTGTTTTGCCTTTCACATTTCCGATTATTGTTATGTTCTCTGCGCTTGCGCGGAGGTTGCCGTAAACGGGCGCGTTGATGCGCACGTTCTTCCCGAAGGATGTGAGACTTCCCTTTACCGTTCCTTCCACGTCTATCGTACTGCCGACAAGATAAACGTCGCTGGCGGCATTTCCGGAAAAACTAACATTTAACCCGATTCCTATGAAGTCGCCTTCAACGTCAGTACGTGCGGTAATTCTTCTGCCGATTCCGATAAATTCATTTTCCATGCCGCCCTTCACGTCTATCTCGTCTCCAATGGTGAAAATTTCTTCGGAGGCTTCTTCTATCAGAATTTTTTCTCCCATCATAATTTTTGCTTCCGCCGGCAAAAGGGAAAAAACGGATGAAAGCAAAATCAGAAGCAGAAGTTTGTTTTTCATTTTTTTATTGTTTTCATAAGGGCAATTTCGTCGCATCTCGGGAATTTAGGGCAGTTTATGCAGTCCATCCATACCTTGTGGGGCAGTTTGGACTTCTGTATGCGATCAAAACCGAGTTTTTCAAAAAAGCCCGGGATATATGTAAGGACAAAAATTTTTTTTATGTCCATGGCATCTGCTTCTTCAAACAGCTTATCTATGAGCAGATTGCCGTAACCTTTTTTCTGATATTTCGAGGAAATTGCGATGGAGCGAATTTCGCCGAGGTCCTTCCATATTATTTTCAGCGCTCCGCATCCAATCACTTTGCCTCCGGATTCTATTACCCAGAAATTTCTGAGCCTGTCATAAATCTGGTTTATTGACAATGGCAGCATCTTGCCCGCTTCCGCAAAATTGTTCACAATACGCTTTATCTGGTTCACGTCCGCCATTTTTGCCTTTCTTATAACCGGTTTCATTTTTTCTCCCTGTCAGTTATTTATATAGACTTTCCTTTCCGAAATACTGATTTTGCCCTCGGCTATGAGCCTGACGGTCAGCGGATATATTACGTGCTCTTTTTCCTGTATCCTTCTATGAAGGGTTTCAGCCGTATCTTCCTTCAGTACGGGAACTACCGCCTGCATGATTATCGGGCCGGTGTCAACCCCGTATTCCACAAAATGAGTAGTGCACCCTGTAAACCGCACTCCGCATATAAACGCCTGCTCCCACGCCGCCAGTCCCGGAAAAGCGGGCAGAAGGGAAGGGTGTATATTGATAATTTTACCTTGAAAACTGTCTATGAAATCTTTTTTCAGAACGCGCATGAAGCCTGCCAGGCATACAAGCTCCGCGCCGTTTGCCTTGAGAGCTTCTGCGTATTTTCTCTCCGTTGACGGAGAAAGAAACGTTTTGTGTCTGATTTCAGGTATGCAGAGACATTCGATGTTTTCCTTTTTCGCTATCTCAAGAGCGGGGGATTCGGGGTTATCGGTTAAGACTATCCCAATCCTGACGGAAAGTTTTTCAGTCTTTATATAGTCTGCTATCGCCTGCAGGTTGCTGCCTTTTCCTGAAGCAAGAACCCCTACTGTAAACATTTTTTTATCTCCTGAATTTCCTTAAGGAAGTCATGGAATATTTTTTTGCCGCATTTTGCCTCGCCCGCAGGTGATTTTTCCCGCAGTTTCTTTTTTGCTCCCTTTATTCTGTATCCGTCGCTATAGACAAGAAGCTTTATCTTTTGAAGTTTTTCAATATCTTCTTTCCTGTAAATACGGTGTCCCCGCTGGTCTCGCATCGGGCTAATAACTGAAAATTCCTTTTCCCAGAACCTTATTATGTGAGCGGGCACTTCAAGCATACTGCTTGCTTCACCGATATAGTAAAATCTATCTTCCGTCTTCATTGCTTCATTCTTCCTTCGTTTTACGGCGCATCAGTTTTCTTATCTCATGTTCCGGTTTTTTATTCCCGTATATAATTCTGTAAAGCGCATCTGTTATCGGCAGTTCAACATGCATTTCTATACCGAGTCTATGAAAAGCCTTAACTGCGGGAATTCCCTCTATGACCATCCTGTTTTTCTTAAGATACTTGCTTTTTCCCGTTTTTATTATTGCCTCGCCGAAAGCCCTGTTTCTGCTGTAACCGCTGAAAGACGTTGTTATAAGATCTCCTATGCCTGAAAGTCCCCTGAAGGTTTTCTCCTTCCCTCCGAGAGCGCATCCGACTCTTACCATCTCATTCAGGCCTCTTGTCAGGTACGAAGATTTTGTGTTTATCCCCAGCCCGATGCCGTCAATAATCCCCGCTCCTATGGCTATGACATTTTTAAACGCGCCTCCGGCTTCGACTCCGGCAATATCTCCGGACGTATACACTCTTAATGTATCACAATTCAGTATTCGTTGAAAAGCGAAAGCAATTCGTTTCTTCCTTGATGCTGCAACTGCGGCGGAAGGCATCCCCGCAGCTATCTCTTTTGCTATTGTCGGGCCGGAAAGCACTCCGAAAGGTATGCCGGAGACTATCTCCGATTCAAGAATTTCCGACATCCTTTTTCCGCTTGAGACCTCAAAACCCTTAGTTCCTATGAGAACGGGCTGTCCCTGATAAGAATTTTTAAGACGTTTTGCAGTTTCCCTGAAAAAAACAGACCTTACGACGATTATAAGAAAATCCGATTTTTCAACGGTTTCTTCCAGCGAGCCGGTAATTGCAACACTTTCCGGAATTCTGAAACCGGGGAAATAATGTGTGCTTTCTCTTCTGACGGCAAGCATACGGCAGTTTTCAGGTATTGGTTCCCAGAGAGTTATTATGTGTTTCTTCGCGGCGAGAAGACGTGCAATCGTTATTCCCCATCCTCCCGCACCCAAAACGCCTATTTTTTTTCCCATGGCAGTTTAACCCTGTTTTCCTTTTTACCAATAAGCCTCTTTATGTTGCCCCTGTGGGTATATAGGATTAATGCGCAGATGGCCGTTCCGGTTGAAGTGAGGAAAAGATTTCTCTGAAAGATATGAATGAATAGAGGCAGTGACAGTGAGGAGGCTATGGCTCCGGCTGAAACATAATGTGTCGCAGTTATCACACCTGCCCAGATAAGCAGAGCAATCAGAGCGGGTATGGGGAAAAGGGCAATAACCACTCCGAAGCTTGTAGATACTCCCTTCCCTCCTTTTCCTTTGAGGAAAATTGAAAAACTGTGCCCTGCTACGGAGGCAATGCCTGCCGCTACTACCGCAGGCGGAGTCATTGAGAGGGTTTTTGCGATGATAACGGGCAGAAGTCCTTTACTCATATCAAGTAAAAGGACGGCGGCGGCCAAACGACCGCCGGCAGTCCTGTATACGTTGGTTGCGCCTATGTTGCCGCTTCCGTGCTCCCGTATGTCTATTTTTTTAACTGCGCGGCATAAAAGGTAACCCCACGGAATACTCCCGAACAAATATGCGCCTATTATTAACAGAGCAGTTATCACTGGTATTATATTTTCAATACCTCTTTAACCTTGTCAACTGCCGTTGCCGCATCTGCCGCGTATGCATCCGCTCCTATCTCATCCGCATAGCTCTGGGTTACGGGCGCTCCGCCGATTACTATCTTAACCTTGTCTCTCACTCCGGCCGTCTTCAACGCTTCTATGACATCCTTCATTGCAACCATAGTGGTTGTAAGAAGCGCAGAGAGTCCGAGAACGGATGTTCCGCCTTTAACCGCTTCCACGAATTTTTCCGCGGGAACATCTATCCCGAGGTCGTCCACGGCAAATCCTGCGCCTTTCCACATCATAACCACAAGGTTCTTGCCTATGTCGTGAAGGTCGCCCTTAACCGTTCCTATGGCAACTTTTGCAACGGGCTTTATCCCGGCTTTCGCGATGAGAGGCTCCATGATGGACATGCCTGAATGCATTGCTCTTGCCGCTATAAGAACTTCGGGGACATAGAATTCGTTATTTTTGAATTTTGTTCCCACTATCATCATGCCGGCGATGAGCCCTTCATTGAGGATTTTCTCAATGGGAAGATTGTCTTTTACCGCCTTGTCCACCAATTCTTTCGTCTTGTTCGCATTCCCTGCTATTATCGCATCTTTTATACCCTGCAGAATCTCTTCGGCCATTTTCATTTCCTCCTTTATTCCGAACCCTCTTGCCCAGAAGTTTTTTGAGGGGTATTGATTTATCAATCCCCTTTCTTTACGGTTAGGAGTTTGGATTTAATTGGTTAATGTTGATATCCACGTATTATATACGGTTAATTTTTTATGTCAAGTTTTTTATTTTTATTCTTGAACAAAAAGAAAGTTAATGTATAATATACC
>CAYOWY010000034.1:0-7741 GCA_964407805.1 uncultured bacterium
CAAATCTTCAACCTTTTTTGCCCATTCTCTGACGTCAATTCCGGTGGGGGTTTTGCCGCTTTCTATACAGACTTCCCATCCCGAGGCATTTCTCTTTCCGTCAATTGCTACGACAATGCACTGGCTTCCGAATTTTTCGGCGCCTTCTTTTATTAGTTCCGGAGTTCTTACGGCGGAAGTGTTTATTGAAATCTTGTCGGCTCCGGCTTTTAGAAGTTTTTCTATATCCTGCAGGCTTGTTATCCCTCCGCCCACGGTCAAAGGTATGAAAACAACCTCCGAGACCTTCTTTACCACGTCAACCATGGTTTTCCTGCCTTCTATTGTTGCGCTGATATCAAGGAAGACAAGCTCGTCCGCCTTTTCTTTGCTGTAAAAAGCGGCGTGTTCAACGGGATCGCCGGCTTCTATAAGGTTTTCAAAATGCACGCCTTTGACCACCCTGCCCTCTTTTACGTCCAGACACGGAATTACTCTTATCGCAGCCATTTTCCCTCCAGAAAGTTTTTCAAAAAACGAATGCCGGAATCACCGCTTTTTTCGGGATGGAACTGGACGCCGGCTATGTTTTCTTTTCTTACGGCTGAAACAAAATCCTTGCCGTAGGAAGTTTCCCCTATTATAACCCGACTGTCATCAGGGTCGGGATAGTACGAATGGGCAAAATAAAAATATTCGCTGTCCGGGATGTTCCTGAAAAGCGCTTCATCGGAATTTGTTATTTTCACTCTGTTCCAGCCCATTTGGGGAATCCTGAAGATTTTGTCCTCAAAGCTGAATTTTTTTACGCGTCCCTTTATCAGGTCGAAACCGGAGCAGTCTCCCTCCTCGCTGTGGGAAAAAAGAAGCTGGAGCCCGAGGCATATTCCGAGGAAAGGTTTTCCCTTTCTGATCTCGGCCATCAGGGGCTCCACTATTCCGGAATCCGATAAACTTTTCATTCCGTCGGCAAAAGCGCCAACGCCCGGGAGAATAATAATGCCCGCTTTCTTCAGGTCCGACGTATCTTCAACGATAAACGGTTCTCCCCCGCACTTCTTCACCGCCGTATACACGCTGTGTATATTGCCGGCTCCGTAGTTGATTATCCCTGTCATGGTAGTTAAAAATCAAAAGTTAAAAGTCAAAACTGAAACGAAAAAGTAAGAAGTTAAAATTACATGTCCGCATGATATTCCTGGAGGCTTTTCACGCTGATTTGATTTTCTTTCAGTTTTTTTATCGCAACCATCGTGGCTTTGGCCCCGGGAATTGTCGTAATAAGAGGAATGTTTCTGTTTACGGCGATGTCCCTGATGGAGATGATGTCTTTTTTCGGTTTTTTACCGGAAGGGGTGTTGATGATGATTGAAATCTGGTTATTCTTCATGAAATCTACGACGTTCGGGCGTTCTCCCTCGTAAACCTTTGGTATTATTCTTGCCGTTACGCCGTTCTCGTTAAGGAATTTTCCGGTTCCGGAACTTGCGAGAATCTCAAAACCCATTTCCTGAAATCCTTTTGCTATCGGAACGACTGCTTTTTTGTCTTTTTCTTTTACGCTTATGAAAAGTGTTCCGGAAACCGGGAGTTTCTGCCCCGCGGCAATTTGGCTTTTCGCGTATGCCATCTCAAAGGTTTTGTCCATTCCTATAACTTCTCCGGTTGAACGCATCTCAGGGCCGAGAACCGCGTCCACGCCTGGGAACCTGTTGAAGGGAAAAACGGATTCTTTCACCGCAAAATAATTGACGGATACCTCTTTTGTGAACCCGAGTTCCTTAAGTGTCCTGCCGGTCATTATTTTTGTTGCGAGCTTTGCAAGGGGGACGGCTATCACCTTGCTTATGAAAGGAATGGTCCTTGACGCCCTCGGATTGACCTCCAGAACGTATACGTTGTTATTCTTGACGGCATACTGGACATTTATCAGCCCTCTGGTTTTCAATTCCAGCGCAAGTTTTTTTGTCGCGGTTTCTATCTCTTTCACGATTTTTTTGTCAAGGCTGTATGTCGGAAGAACCATGGCGCTGTCCCCCGAGTGCACACCCGCTTCCTCTATGTGCTCCATAATGCCGCCGATGACGCAGTCTTCGCCGTCGCATATCGCATCCGCATCCACCTCTATGGCATCTTCAAGGAACTTGTCTATAAGAACAGGCCTTTCCGGAGAGACGTCCACCGCTTTCTGCATGAACGATTCAAGGGTTTCCCTGTCATACACTATTTCCATCGCCCTGCCTCCGAGTACGTAAGACGGCCTGACAAGAACAGGGTAGCCGATTTTATCCGCTATCGCCGCCGCCTGCTCAAAAGAGGTTGCCGTACCGTTGGGCGTCTGTTTCAACGAAAGCTTTTCAAGCAATTGCCTGAATAACTCTCTGTCTTCCGCGGCATCAATCGCTTCAGGACTTGTTCCAAGTATATTTACTCCTTCTTTCTTCAGGGAGATTGCAAGGTTGAGGGGAGTCTGCCAGCCGAACTGGAGAATTACCCCGAGAGGCATTTCTCTTTCCACTATATTAAGCACGTCCTCAACGGTTATAGGCTCAAAATAAAGCCTGTCGGACGTGTCGTAATCCGTACTTACAGTCTCGGGATTGCAGTTGACCATGATACTTTCATAACCGTCTTCCCGCAGAGAGAAGGAAGCATGCACACAGCAGTAGTCAAATTCAATGCCCTGCCCTATTCTGTTAGGCCCTCCTCCGAGAATAACGACTTTTTTCTTTTTTTCCGAAACCGCTCCGGCGTCGTGTTTTTCATTGGCTGAATAATAATAGGGCTTTTCTGCAGGATATTCGCCGCCCACGCTGTCAACCGGCTTGAATACGGCTGAAAGATTTTCTTTCTTTCTCTTTTCCCTGACCTCTTTTTCTGAGGAGTTGAGGATGAAGGAAACCTGCCTGTCGGAGAAGCCGGATTTTTTGGCTTTCTCCAGAATTTCTGCGGGCAGTGCATTTAAGCCGGAATAACTGTAAATTTCTTTTTCCATTTCAACAATCCCTTTTATGTTATGGAGAAACCACGGGTCAATCCTTGAAAGCCCGTAGATTTCATCAATGTTCATTCCCGCGAGCAGTCCGTAGCGCAGGTAAAAAATGCGCTCGTCGTCAGGCACGGATATCTTCCTCGCTATTAGCTCTTTCTCCTCTCCCGTGAATTTATGGTTAATGTCCCAGATGTCCTTTTTGTCCGCACCGAGTCCGTATTTGCCGATTTCAAGTGAGCGCAGACCCTTCTGGAGCGCTTCCCTGAAGTTTCTGCCGATGGACATCGCTTCCCCGACGGCTTTCATGGATGTTGAAACCGTTTTATCCGCCGCAGGGAATTTTTCAAACGTAAACCGCGGGATTTTGAAGACGCAGTAGTCAACGGTGGGTTCCGCAAAACAGGTTGTCTTTCCCGTTATCTGATTGTCTATTTCTTCAAGCGTCAATCCCACGGCAAGCTTCGTCGCTACTCTCGCTATCGGGAACCCCGTGGCTTTGGAAGCCAGAGCGGAGCTTCTGGAAACCCGCGGGTTTACCTCTATTATCACGACTCTGCCGTCTTCGGGATTCACCGCATACTGTATGTTAGCTCCTCCGACGACGCCGATTTTTCTTCTTATCTTTTTAGAGAGGTCAACAAGATTTTCGTACTCCTTCAGGCTTAAGGTCTGTGCCGGAGCCACAACGATGCTGTCGCCGGTGTGAAGCCCTATGGGGTCTATATTTTCCATGGATGTAATCATTATCACGCTGTCGGCGCTGTCTCTCATGACTTCAAACTCTATTTCTTTCCAGCCGAGAACGGACTGTTCTATAAGCACCTCGTTTATCGGGCTTGTGTCCAGCCCGAATTCAAGCTTTTTCTCAAGTTCTTCAATATTATAGGCGATAGAACCTCCGGTTCCGCCGAGAGTATAAGCCGGCCTCAAAACAAGGGGGAATCCGAGTTTTTTGCCTATCTCCATTCCATCCTTGAGATTATAGGCGAGCGCGCTTGCGGGAACTCCTATGCCGAGTTCCGTCATTGCGTTTTTGAACAGTTCCCTGTCTTCCGCCATGGCTATTGCGGATATGTCCGCTCCTATTACCTCCACGCCGTATTTTTCAAGGATCCCCTCCCTTGAAAGGAAAGTTGCAAGGTTCAACCCTGTCTGTCCGCCGAGAGTGGGCAGAAGCGCGTCAGGACGCTCCTTCTCTATTATCTTTGCAAGCAATTCAATCGTCAGGGGCTCCAGGTAGGTTATATCGGCCATTTCGGGGTCGGTCATTATAGTTGCGGGGTTGCTGTTTACCAGGAGCACCTGGTACCCCTCCTCCTTAAGCGACTTGCATGCCTGCGAGCCGGAATAGTCAAATTCGCACGCCTGCCCTATTATAATGGGCCCGGAGCCAATAATCATGATCTTCTTAAGGTCTTTTCTATGAGGCATTTTAACGTCCTTTTATCAAAGAGAAAAATTCCCTGAAATTGACATCTTGAGGCAGAAAGCCGGTTGACATCATTCTCATTTCTTCATCAAACTGCCCTTCTTCGGTATCATCGTTGATATTGACAAATCTTGCCGTCTTCCCCGCTGTTTTTTGCTCAAGACTAAGACTGTGGCACTGTTCGGTTATGTAACACTTGTTTTCTTTTGTGTCCGCCACAGGATGGTTTATGCCAAAATGATTCAAAACGCTTCCTGATATTTTTCTCCCGGAAGCGACGCCTGCGGCAATGTGCCCTGTACCTGCTCCGAAAACCGGAACCTTGCCGAGGTGTTTTTTTATAAGGGAAGCGGCATCTTCTATGACGGATAGGTTTTCAGGGCCCGAAGTAACGTATATCCCAGAGGCGCCGCCCAGTATTTCCGAGCTTTCAGGAGAACCAGGCTGGAAAAATATCCAGTCAAATTCGGAATTTTTAAGGGCCGATGTCTCGCTTTTCTTTGCGCCGAGGTTTATAACGGCTATGTAGGGCCTGCCGGTTTTAAGGATATCCTGCTTGGCTTTGATTCCTGCGCAGGTATTGCCGGCGTTCTTCTTTATTTCTTTAAGAACCTTTTCCGTTCCGGTGTCAGCCGGAGCGATTCCCGCCTTAATGCCCTTATGTTCCCGCACCGTTGAAGTAAGATATTGGGTATCCGGCCCTTCAAGAATTGACATGGATTTGTCCTTGCAGAAATCCGCCAGGGAGCATTTCGCCCTGAAATTGCTGTAAATTTCGCTGTATTCGGAGATTATCACTGCTGAAGGGAAAATCTCTTCCGTTTCCATATCCTCGTAGTTTATGCCGTAGTTGCCTATAAGAGGATAAGTGAAACAGACGATTTTGCCGGAGTATTCGGGACTGGTTAAAACCTTTTCGTATCCCACGACGCGGGTGTCAAAAACAAGCATCCCCGTTTTAATACCTTCCCCCAATATGAGAATGCCTTCAAGAACTTCCCCCGTTTCAAGAACTATTTTGCCTTTCATGATTTTATAAATCCTTTATGTTGTCTTTTATCCGCTTCCCCGTAAAGCAGGAAAGACAGAGATTGTCAGCGGGCAGTCCTACGGCGCTTACAAAGTCTTCAAGAGTGTTGTACTGGAGACTGTCTGCACCTATCTTTTCCCTGATTCCCTCAAGTGAAAGCCTTTTTGCCGCGAGCTCCTTGTAGGAGCGGGTAGATATGCCGTAGAAACACGGAGCGATGAGCGGAGGACATGCTATTCTCACATGGACCTCCCTTGCGCCAGCATTCTTGAGTTCCATGACTTTGAACTGTATCTGCGTTCCTCTTACGATTGAGTCGTCGCAAAGGACTATCCTTTTCCCTTTTACGTTTTCTTTTATCACGGATAGCTTTATACGCGCTTCCTCGTCCCTGCTTTCCTGGGTGTGGCGTGTATAGCTTCTGCTGGCAAACCTGTCAAGAAGAAAAACTTCCTGGTACGGTATCTTTGACTGCTTGTGATAGCCCAGAGCGCATCCTATGCCTGACATCGGGACCGGAGCAACTATGTCAGCATCAATTTTTCCGTCTCTTTTCGCCAGTTTTAAACCATAGTTTTCCCGGACGCGTATAACTGGTATGCCGTCAATTATGGAGTCTGTGGAAGCTATGTAAGCCCATTCAAAAGCGCAGAATGCGGGACGCCCGTTTTTTACTCTGGCGAGGGTTTTTATGCCGTCTTTGCCGATAAAAACTATTTCCCCGGGGTCAACGTCCCTGTACAGTTCCATTCCCAGAAGGTCGAAAGACCTTGATTCCGAAGAAACGGCAAACCGGTTTTTCCCCTTTCCGAGTATCAGGGGCTTGAATCCGTACGGGTCTCTTGCGGCATAAATACCGCTTTTTGTAAGGATGACCAGGCTGTATGCGCCTTTGACTTTTTTGCTTAGATTTGCTATACCTGTGAGAAAGTCTTTTTCATAGGAGATTAACTTGCCGAGAAGTTCAATATCGGTTTCGCTGTTGAAAGAATGTCCCTGCTCTTTCAGCTCGGTTCTCAATTGCTTTCCGTTCATTATCTTGCCGCTGAAAGCTATTGCGAATTTTCCCATGCGGGATATCAAAAAAATTGGCTGCCGCTCTTTTAAACTGACGTGGCCTATGCCGGAGAAACCCTTCAGACAGCGTATTTCCTCTTCGGTAAAGGTATGCCTTACAAAACCTTTGTGTGTTGTCAAATAGATGTTTCCCGAACGCGTGGCTATCCCGCAGTATCTCTGACCGCGGTGCTGAAGCTTGAAGATTCCGTAATAGATGTCTTTTGCCGCATTTTCTCTGACGGCGTTGTACAACCCGAAAATTCCGCAGTTTTCTTCCATTGTTTAATCTGGCGCTTTTTTATATGTACTCTATGGTGCTGGGGGGTTTCGGCGTTATGTCGTAAACCACTTTTACAACACCGGGGATTTCTTCAATAATCCTGTCGCGTATCTTGTAGAGGACGGGCCATGGTATTTTGGACGGCTGTGCCGTAAGGGCGTCTTTGGAATCAACCGCTCTGACGGCGATAATGTCCCCGTATACTCTTTTCCCGCCAACCATTCCGGTGGCTCTGTCGGACATTAGAACGGCGAGGACCTGGAATATGCTTTCGCTGGTTATGGCTGTCTCAACGATTTTGGTAGCTTTGCGGACTGTATCAACCCTTTCAGGGGTGACTTCGCCTATTATCCTGGTAGCCAGCCCGGGGCCGGGAAACGGCTTTCTTTCGGCGAATTTTTTGGGCAGTCCGAGTTTTTTTGCCACCTCTCTCACCTGGTGTTTATAGATTTCTCTTAAAGGCTCCACTACCTTCAATCCGAAATGGGCGGGGTTTATTCCTATCTGGGAAAGCACGTTATGCTGTGTTTTTATCCCTTTCTGCGTCTCGGCTATGTCCGCGGCGATGGTTCCCTGTATGAGAAAATCCACCGAATAGCTTTTGACCGCCTGTCCGAGCGTCTTGTAGAAAAGGTCCCTGAAGGCTATTCTTTTTTCTTCAGGGTCGGTTTTGCCCTTCAAACCCTCAAAAAACTTATCTTTGACATCCCATATCTGCAGTTCTATGCCGGTGTTATCAAAAAATTTGCGTATCTCCGCCGGTTCTCCTTCCCGCATGAGGCCGTCGTCCAGAAAAAGCACTATAATGTTGGCGCCCAGAGCCTTTTTGGCAAGCATAGCGCATGTCATGCTGTCCACGCCGCCCGAAACGGCTATGAGCGTCCTTTTTGTCTTTCCGATTTTTCTCTGAAGCTCTTCGGTCTTCTGATTAATGAATTTTACGGCAGCAAAACTCATGTTATCCTCCTTTAC
>CAYOWY010000035.1:0-7713 GCA_964407805.1 uncultured bacterium
GTACGGCCCTTGCCGCCATCCTCCCGTAAGTTCCTATCTGCGCAACGTTCTCCGCCCCGTATTTGTTTCTTATGTAAGATATAACTTCATCCCTGCGCCTGTCGCAGAAATCCACGTCTATATCGGGAAGGCTTATCCTTTCAGGGTTGAGGAACCTTTCAAAGATAAGGTTGTAAGGGAGGGGATTTATCTCCGTAATCCCGAGAAGGTATGCAACGAGGCTTCCGGCGGCGGACCCTCTGCCGGGACCCACCTTGATGTTCTTGCTTTTTGCCTCGTTAACAAAGTCCTGTATTATGAGGAAATAACTGGGAAACCCCATCTTTTTTATAACGTCAAATTCGTATTTCGTCCTCTCGGTAATTTCATTTTTAACGGCGGGAGCGTCAATTTTTTTGCAGTCTATGTTGAATCTTTCGGCAAGCCCCTTAAGGATGAGTTCTTCGAGATAAAGTTCCGGCGTTTTCCCTTCGGGAGGAAAGAAAATGGGAAGATGATGTTCCCCGATGTCTATTTTCACATTGCATTTTTCACCGACCTCCACCGTGTTCTTGAGCGCTTCGGGGAAATCCTTGAAAGCGGCGTACATCTCCTCGGGAGTTTTAAAATAGAATTCATCGGTGTTAAATCTCATTCTGTCTTTATCTTCAATATGCGCCCCCGTCTGGACACACAGCAGAACCTCGTGCGCAAAAGCGTCTTCCTTTTTCAGGTAGTGGCAGTCATTTGTCGCAACAACCCCCGCGCCGGTCTTCCCTGCAAGCTCTATCAGAAGTTTATTCGCTTTTTCCTGGTCTGGCAGTTTGTTATCCATAATCTCCAGGTAAAAATTATCCCTGCCGGCGATATCCTGGTACAGCCCGACTATTTCGGCCGCCTTTTCAAAATCTCCGGTCAGCAGATGGCTGCTTGCTTCACCCTTAAGGCATCCTCCAAGTATTATGAGCCCCTCCGAATATTTCTCAAGAAGCTCCCTGTCTATCCTCTGCTTGTAATAAAATCCCTCGGTGTACGAAAGAGTGGAGAGTTTGAGAAGATTCCGGTATCCCCTGTCGTTTGCGGCAAGCAGGGTTATGTGGAAATACGCCTCTTTCTTGCTGTCGTATTTCTGGTCAAACCTGCTTCCGGGAGCGATGTACATCTCCGAACCGATTATGGGTTTCAAACCGTGGCGGAGGGCTTCTTCATAGAATTTCAGGACGCCAGCCATTGTTCCGTGGTCGGTGACGGCAAGTGCTTTCATGCCGTATTTATGGGCGAGCTGGGTGACACCGGCTATCCTGCACATGCCGTCAAGAAGGCTGTACTCGGTATGCAAATGGAGGTGTACAAATTCTTTCATTTATCCTGAACTCTGCTTTGTATATCTTTCATGGTGAGGGATTTCGTTTTTTCTCTTTCATGCCCCCTCACCCTCCCCTCTCCCACAAGGGGCGAGGGAAACATCATTGCTATTTCTTTGTCTTTCCCATGGACTTTATGAGCGACTGGTATATCTTGCCTTCTGTCTTGATGGAAGGCGTTACGGCCAGTTCAACCATCTGCATCTCTTTTATATTTTTCGCTCCCAGCGAACCCATGGAAAGTTTAAGGGCTCCCATCAGATTCTGTGAGCCGTCGTCAACCTTTGCGGGCCCGAAAAGTATCTCCTTAAGCGTGCATGAGACGCCTACGTTAACTCTCGTTCCCCTGGGAAGGTTCTCATCCGAGGTTGCCATGCCCCAGTGATATCCTTTGCCCGGAGATTCAACCGACTTGACGAATGCCGAGCCTATCATGACCGCATCCGCCCCCGAGGCAAATGCTTTGCATATATCTCCGCTGCTTACCATGCCGCCATCGGTTATCATCGGCACGTATTTCCCCGTCTTCCTATAGTACATATCCCTCGCATAAGCGCAGTCTGCCGTTGCGGTCACCTGCGGAATACCCAGTCCAAGGACCTCCCTTGAGGTGCAGGCGGCGCCGGGTCCAATCCCGACAAGTATCCCTGCCGCACCTGTTTCTATCAGTTCCGTAGTCACGTCAAAGGTAACACAGTTGCCGACAACCACGGGCACCTTTGCCGATTTACAGAAAGAAGCTATATCCAGAGGCTTGTAAGAAGACGCCAAATGCTTTGCGGTAATCACCGTAGACTGTATCATGAAAATATCCACGCCGGCTTCCCTGCAGATTCCTATGAATTTATCCGCATACTGCGGGATACAGCTTACCGAGCATATACCGCCGGATTTCTTTATCTGTTCCACCCTTTCTCCCACGAGCTTTTCCTTTATCGGCTCCCTGTAAACGCTCTGTATGAAAGCTGTCGATTTTTCATGGGGGCAGGTTATAATTTTTTCCAACACTTCGTACGGATCTTCGTATCTGGTATAGATGCCTCCCAGATTTAAAACGGCAAGCCCGCCGAGTCTGCCGAACTCCGCCGCGAATTTCGGGTCCACTACGCCGTCCATTGCGGCCGCTATTACCGGGATATCAAGTGTTACGCCGCCAATGGATGTCTTGATATCCACCTCTTCCGGATTAATAGTAATCTTGCCGGGCATGAGCGATATATCGTCAAACCCGTAACAAATTCTTGCTTTCCTGTTAATGCCTATCCACATAGCCATAATCTGTTCTCCTTTACCCTGAACTCTCACATATTAAGCTTTCATGTGAGGGGTTTCGATTTATCTCTTTTCACCCCTCACCTTTTATCCTCTCCCCCAACGGGAGAGGAAGGCTTGAAAGAGATAATTAACTATTAATGATTTCAAAGATTTTGTATATATCCCCGGGGGAAAGGTCTTCAGCCCTCTCGTCCGGAGATATGTTTTCGCTTTCAAGCGCTCTGATAAAAGATTTCTTTTCTGCTTTGAAAATCTTGTTTGCCACGTTGGGCACTTTTTTCCTTCTGAAACTGAAAATAAGAGGCAAAAACTCACAGAACTTACGTTCATCCGCTATATTGAATTTCGGGTTTTCAAGAGGAACTATCTTCACCGCAACCGAATTGACTTCCGGTTTTGGAAAGAAAACGTCTCTTTTCAAAGAATAACATATTTTCGCATGGCAGTAAATGGACATCAGCACGGAAATTGCCCCGTAATGTTTACTGCCAGGTGAAGCCGTAAACCTCTCTCCGACCTCTTTCTGCACGGTCAGCAAAGCGAGTTCCACCTTCTTTCTTAGTTCAAGTATGCGGAAAGCTATCGGCGAACTGATGTAATAGGGGGTATTGCTTATCACCTTCGCCTTGCCGTTAATCAAATTCCACCATTCTGCGGGAGTATCAAGGAAATCTTGCTGAAGCAAACGGAAATTTCCCAGAGGAAGAAAACGCTCTTTAAGAATTTCGCAGAACGCAGGGTCTATCTCAAAAGCATATACTTCCTTCACTTTCTCGATGAAGCCGTCTGTCAGCGCTCCAAGACCCGGGCCTATCTCGACCACGGTGTCTTTTTCATTGAAATCCGCAAAAGAAAGCGCTTTATCCCTGCAGTTCCTGTCTACAAGAAAATGCTGGCCGAGATATTTCTTCAGGTTTATGTTTTTCTCTTCCAGAAGTTTCAGGGTTTTTGTCAATGTAAGAAATTCCATTTATCCCCGCTGCGGTTCTATAAATATTCAGGACAGATCCCTCTGTTATTTGCTTCCCACCCCAATAAACGGAACAGGCGCACCGCCGGTAATGGTGGAAGGAAGAACCCCGTTCCATTTTTCTACGGCAAGCCTCTGCACTTCAATCTGCCTCAAGGCAATCAAATCCTCGGTTACATTCTGCCTCTGAAGCCGCAACGCCTCCGCTTCGGCCTTCGCGGATTCAATTTTCTGGGAAGCTTCTATTTTAATGCGCGCCAGGTCCCTCTCCGCTTTCAGGGCATACTGGGAAGCGGTGACTTTTGCTTCAATAGCCTTGGTAAATTCGCTTGAGAACTGAAAATCCGTAATTGAGACCGTTTGAACCTGAATGCCGTACTTCTGGATTCTTTCCGTAAGATAGGTTTCAATCTTCTCTTTTACGACCGGCCTTTCCGTAATCAGTTTTTCCGCTTCAAAATTTGCGGTTACCGCCTTCACGCTTTCCTGTACGGCCGGGTAAACTACTCTCTTAAGGTAATCCTGCCTCAATTCCTGGTATACTCTCGCTACTTTTGTACTCTCAACCGCGTAATTCAGGGTTACTTCAGTTTTTACGTCCTGCAAATCCTTTGACGCAGAACTCGCTGAAACCGTGTAAGCCATTGTCTGGACGTTCATAAGTTCCACGGATTCCGCAAGGGGCGTTACAAGGTAAATTCCCTCGTTTAACACCTTTCCCGTCACCCCTCCAAACCTTAGGACAACTCCCCTGTAACCGGCCGGAACTATCCCGACAGCGCTGAATAACAACAGAAGAATAATAATAGTTGCGGCAAACGTACCCAGCCCTTTTTTGTTGTAAGAAAAGCCTCCCCTTCCAAAACTGGTATTTCTCCACAGACCGGTCAATAACACTACAAGAAATATTATAACCTTAAGCGGTACCATATATGCCTCCTTTTTAACGGTTTTTTATGAGACTGTATGCGGTTCTGTAAGCTTCAATAAAGGAAGAAGGGTTTGCCTTCCCCTTACAGGCGATGTCAAATCCCGTTCCGTGCCCGGGGCTTGTCCGCACCATGCCGAGGCCGGCGGTGCAATTTACAAGCTTGTCAAAATAGAAGGTTTTAAGAGGAATCAGCGCCTGGTCGTGGTACATTGCCGCAATCATATCCATCTCTCCGGCAATGGCTTTTTTGAATATTGCATCGGCAGGTATCGGTCCCTTGCAAACTATCTTTTTTTTACGCAGGGCCGCAACAGCCGGGATTATCACATCTTTTTCTTCCCTCCCCAGAATCCCGCCTTCACCGCCGTGAGGGTTAACCGAGGCAATTCCTATGACAGGTTTTTTTATTCCGCAAAGGACAAGAAAATCATATCCCGTAACGAGCTTGTCAACTATCAGACCTCCGGTTATTGATTTTGAAACGTCTTTTAAGGGGATATGCGCAGTGACAAGCAGAACTCTCAACCCGCCGGCAATCATTATCATGGCATATTTCTTCGTATTAAGTCTTTCCGCCAACAGTTCGGTATGTCCTGAATAAAAGAAACCCGCCATATGCCATGCTTTTTTGGAAATGGGCAGTGTGACAAGTGCGTCAATATGGCGTCTTTTCCAGAGTTCAATTGCTTCTTCAACATAAACAAAAGAGGCCTTTCCGCAGACTTTTGAATCCTTTCCTCTGGGAAAAATGCCGTTTTGGATAACATTAGGGCTGTAAATATTCAAACCTTCATTTTTTATTTCTTCCCGTTTTTTTACAACGTTCAGTTTCACCTGCTTCCCGAAAAAAAAGGCGATTTTTTCAATAACGGACGCATCGCCTATTACAAGAGGCGCGGTCCCTTTTATTTTTTTTATTTCAGGAAGGGCTTTCAACAGAATTTCAGGTCCGATACCGGCAGGGTCCCCCAGTGAAATGCCTATTACCTTCTTTCCCATTTAAATTTATGTTTCGGTTTTTTGAAACTGTTTTTCTCTCAATTCGTGTAGAAAACCGGTATCTTCCCCTGCAACTCCTTAAGGTATTTGTCAAGCTCCTCGGCAAATTTCACATTTTGCAGGATAATCTTTGCTCTGTTATATAGCAGGTAATCATCAGGCTTCTCTCCATGCACGACATCCTTAAGCAATACCGCAAGATATCTCTCCCCCGCTTTGAAAGGCTTGCTTATCTCGCCCGCCGACAACTTTTCTATCTCATCCAGCACGGCAGGAATAATGTCCCCGGCGGAAAGCTTTATAATCTCGCTCATATCGTTCTCTTTTGAGGCGTCAAACCCGTTCACGAAAGCGCCGGCGGATGCCTCGTCTTCAAACCACTTCATTCTGACATTGTAAGAAGAACTGTTTGCTTTTTCAATTTCCTTCATTTTCTCCGTAATTTCAGATATCGTTACGGTTATCTTTTCAGAGACGTTTTTTCTGACCAGTTTTCTTGACTTTATATTCTCCGCAACCTTTTTTACAAAAATATCGTACGGCAGGTTTTCTTTTGCCAGTCCCTCAAGAAATGCCTGTTCGTCGGGAAAATTGGCCTTTATCCTTGCCGTTTCAAAAGCAATCTCTTCAGGCGATGCTTCAATCTTTTCCTGCTCCGCCTGAAAAACAAGCATCTTTTCAACCACCAGTTCACGGAGGGCGTTTTGATAATCCTTGTTTATTTCGGTCATTTTCGCCTTCACATCGCTGTCAAGAATCACTTTGTTGCCCACCATAACCACGGACATATTTGCACAATATGCCGCTCCTGCCAGAAAAAGAACAGTAATTGCCGATATAATCTTTTGTAAAGTAGCCATTGCAACTCCTTGTCTAAATCCCCTTAAATGCCTCCTTTGTCAAAGAGGGAGGCAGGGGAATTTATTCCTCTTATCTCCTCCGTTCAGTTTGTTTTGAGTTTTTCCACTCTGTCGGGGAAAACCCTTATGCCGCCCTTTTCCCTGGTTGCGGCTATAAGAGCATCCACCTCACGCTTTTTACCCTGCGACATCATCATGCTTCTTATCTCCGCAGAAGCTTCCTGCAGGGTGAGCATCCTTCTTTCTGTCTTGCTTGCCAGCTTGATTATGTGGTAACCCACTTCTGTCTTTATTATGTTGGCGAGTATATCGCCCGGATTTATCCTCGTAACCAGAGCCGATATCTCCGGTTCAAGCTTCCTGACGTCAATCCAGCCGATGTCGCCGTTTCTTTCGCGGCTAAGGGTTATGGACTCCCGCCTCGCAAGCTCTTCAAAAGATTCCCCGAAACTTAGCCTGCGCCTCACGGCCTCGGCCGCCTGCTGGGAAGGCAGGACTATTTCAAAAAGACGCACCCTTTCGGGTATGACAAAATCCTCAAGGTGCGTATTGTAGTATTCGGCAACCTCTTCATCGGTTATTTCTACCTTCTTCACGAGTTTCTTTTCCACATACTCCTGGGTGAGCATCTTCATGTAGTAATTTTTCATCTTATCCTCAACGCCCCTCTTCAGCTCCCTCTCGTACTTCTTCGCTTCCCTGAAAAGCAGAACCTGATTGATATAATCATCAAGTACCGCCTGTGGATTGGTCTTCAGAGATTCCCTGTAAAATGTCGGCGAAACTTCCACCTCAACCATAAGGTCTTTTACGGTAATCCGGTATCCGTTGACTACTGCAAGCACCTTTCTGTTTTTTGAGGATATCAGAAAAAAAACGGCTGAAAATACCAGGGCAACTGCGAATACAACGATTATCGCCTTCCTTGTTTTCCTGTTCCTGAAAAAAGGCATTATTTTCTTTAAATTAAGTTTCTTCATCCGCCTGCCTCCGTACTTTACTGTATCTCCCTTTTATGTATGACCTTTCTTTTTTTTCTGTCGTACCATACGGTTATTTTCTTCTCCGCTATAATCTGTTCTTCTATTTTACCATTATTATCCACATTTAGCACCTTTTGCCCCAGCGCGGTTATTTTAAAGACGTTGCTCCTGACCGTTATGAGGTTTATTATCCTTGAAAAAATCAGTTCCTTCTCTTTCTCCGTATCTATCATAAAATCAAAATCGCTGTCCCTGAAATCAAAACCGTATTTAGTCATCTCCCTTGACAAAATGCCGGCAGGCAAAAGCGGTGTTGCATACTTCCCCAGCACCTCCGAGATGTCTTTGTAAG
>CAYOWY010000036.1:0-7352 GCA_964407805.1 uncultured bacterium
GGGGTATGACCTGCTGCAAATTCAAAGGTCTATTTTAAGTAATATCAGACAGTTTGTCAAATTGCCCTTCCAGCGCGCCGTAAAGGCTGTTGTACAAAGCGTAGAATCTGCCGTAAACGTCGTTTTTGGCGGCATCAGGCCTGAATACCTGCCTGTCTTCTTTTATCAGCTCCCTGCAAGCCTGTTGAACTCCGGGATACATCCCAGCGCCTGTGCCCGCAAGTATGGCCGCGCCGTATGAAGGACCTTCCTCGCAGGCAAGCCGCACGGCATCTCCGTTGAATATATCAGCAATCATCCGGCACCACAGTGCGCTCTTCCCTCCGCCGCCGGAAATTCTGAATCTTTTTCCCGCGGGTACTCCGATATCCTTCATTATCTCCACGCTGTCTTTCAGCCCGAAGGTTACGCCTTCCATGACAGCCCGCACCATATGTTCCTTTTTATGCTTGAGAGAAAGCCCGAAGAATACCCCTCTTGCGTCAGGGTCGGGATACGGGCACCTTTCACCTGTGAGATAAGGCAGGAATAAAAGCCCTTCGCTTCCCGGAACAACCTTTTCCGCCATCGCTGTCAGAGTCCCGTAGCTTTCGGTCTCTGAAAACAGCGTATTTCTAATCCATCTAAGCGAGCCGCCCGCAGAGAGCATAACACCCATAAGGTGCCATTTCCCCGGGACCGCATGGCAGAAAGTATGCAGACGTCCCTTAGGATCAACGAAAACATCGTCCGAGTGGGCGAAGACGACTCCGCTGGTTCCCAGAGATACCGAAACGAGCCCTTCCTCCACAATTCCGCTTCCGACCGCTCCGGCCGCCTGGTCGCCCGCACCTGCCGCAACCGGAGTTCCCGCTTTCAGTCCGGTTAACCCTGCGGCTTCTTCCGTTATGCGCCCTGTTATTTCCGGAGATTCCGAGCATTTTGGCAGGAATGACCCCGGTATCTCAAGCTTTTCAAGAATTTCATCGGACCACCTTCTTTTGCCGACGTCAAAAAGCGAAGTGCCGGATGCATCCGAGACATCCGTCGCAAACTCTCCTGTGAGAATTAAGCGTATGTAATCCTTGGGCAGAAGCACCTTTGCAACCTGTCTGTAAACTCCGGGGTTGTTATTTCTTAGCCAGAGGATTTTGGGCGCCTGGAAGCCGGTGAGCACCGGGTTGCATGTGATTTCAAAGATTCTGGATTTGCCGACCGCCGCAGTTATTTCATCGCATTCTTTTGCGGTTCTCTGGTCGCACCACAGTATTGCGGGATGCAGAACCTCGTTTTTGCCGTTGAGAAAAACCGAGCCGTGCATCTGTCCGGTAAGCCCGATGGCTCTCACGGAGGAGGCAGGCACTTCGGATTTTTCAAGGATATTCTTTATTCCTTTTATCACGGCTTCCCGCCAGTCAGACGGGTTCTGCTCTGCCCAGCCGGGTTTCGGCGTAAGGAGAGGATATTCCTGCGTTTCGGAGGAGACGGTCTTTCCGCGTTCGTCAATGATTATGAGTTTGACTCCGGTGGTTCCGGCATCTATCCCCATCAAATATTCCATAGTTTCTTACTGTTTCAATTCAGCCGCCGGCGGGAATATAAAATTCAAATACCTCTCCGCCACCCTGCTTTCTTCCGTATGTCCCTTGTGGATATAAATCCTGTGGCAGAGCTTCATCTCCTGTCCCGCGGGAAGGATATATGTTCCCGAAATCTTCTTGTCGCCCGTGAAATCCGAAAGCCCGAAGAAATTCGCAGTGTACAATCCGTACCCTCTTATATGCCACCACGTCGGAAACCGCAGGTTGTCCGGGCTGTCAAATACGGAGATGCCGCACTTCACTCCTTCAATCTCCCCGCAGTAGTCGCACCATTCCGCTCTCTTGCCCCAGCATTCGGCTTCTGTCCTGCCTCCGTAGGCGTTTGCCATAATCCCGCCTTTCTCCTCCTCCAGCACGGGGTTGAGCCGGATGCTCAACAATCCGGATTCTTTTGTATCCTTAAACACAACCTCTCCCTCGCTTGCCCGCAGTGTTGTTTTCTGGTCTATAATCCTGCATTCCTCGGGCAGGTTGTATACGGTGATTACGCGTTCCTCTTCCAGTATCTTCTTTCCCTTGTTAGTCATCCAGTCGCTTGCAGAGTGTATCCTGCCGAAAACCGGCCCGGATGTCAGTTCAATGAACTTCTTGTGAACCGTTCCGCCGTGCCCCTCCTCTTCCGACCAGTTGTCCGTCCCGTTGGTATCTCCGTGAGCCACCCATATGCCCCTGTGGTGCTTATGGTCTATTTTTTCGGGGTTGCCTTCGGAAGCCGGTGTTCTCAACATGCTTTTTCCGCCCGGTCCGATGACCGGGAAAATGAACGGCCTTACGTTCTTCTCCGAATAGTTGTAAGCGGCGAAAAACTGCTCGTTGATAAAGATATCAACCGTCCCTTCATTTTTCTTCTCGGTTACTTTTACAGCGGAGGGCGCCGCGCCGGCTTTCTTGAGCGTGTACTTCGCCTCTTCTCCGGCCTTGATTGCGGGCGGTATGAATACAACGTAATTTTTCCCTGCTTCGGTTTCCGCCTGCCCGTAGAACTCCTGTTTGCCCGCAGAAAGCGCTACGGTGTCTTTTATCTCTTTCGTCTCCGCCCTCAACGGGGACCCGGAAAACTGCCTGTTGCCGTTATTCTTTACAATTACCTCTCCCATGATTTTCTCTCCTTGTGTTTTTTGAAAATGTACTCCCTCTACCTTTTGGGGAGAGGGCTGGGGTGAGGGGGTTCCTACTCCTCACACAAACTTCTTAAGATACTCAATGCTTTTCTTCGCGATCGCCTCCGGCCCCGGCGTAAAATCAAAAACCTCCACCGACAGCCATCCGCCGTACCCCGCATCCTTCAGCGCCCCGATTATCGGCGCAAAATCTACGTCGCCGAACCCCGGGCCGCCGAGATTCCTGTCATTAACGTGGAAATGTTTAAGATATTTCCTGCTTTCCATTATTATTTCGGGGATGGATTTTGCTTCGTTGCTCATAGCTTTCACGTCAAGGTGCAGTTTCAGGAAAGGGTTTTTGAACTCCTCTATCAGCTCAACCGCCTGTCCCGCAGTGTTCATGAAATTAGTCTCCGTCCTTGCGAGCGGCTCAAGGCAAAGGAAGACCTTGCGCTTTTCGCACGCCGCCAGGACGCTCTTCAGCGCTTCTTTCACGCTGTTCTTCACCTCTGCGTAAGTCTGTCCCTCTCCTATGGACCTTTGCTTGGGCGAGCCGAAGACCATTATGTCGCCGCCTATGTCCGCCGTAAAATTCACCAGTTCTGACAGATAATCCGCCGTCTTCTTTCTTAACTCGCCGTCCCTTGAGGATAAGGAAAGCCCCTCCGGCTTCACCAGAAGCCAGTGCGTCCCGATTATCTTTACGCCCGCATCTTCCGAAAGTTTTTTTATCCTGTTTCTTTCCGCAGGCGATATCTGTTCAACGGAATCCGCAATTGTGAACGGCGCTATCTCCAGTCCCTGATAGCCCGCTTCCCTGACGAACGGGAAAACCTTTTCAATGTCCCATTCCCTGAATATCTCACTGCATATCCCGAACTTCATAAAATGCCTCCCTTTTTCCTTCTGATGAAAGCCGGTATGTCCGTATCGGGTTCCTGCTCGCGGTCATCCTGGGTAAGAGGCAGCTCTTCGGGCTTTTTCTCGGGATGTCTCCTCATTATGCCTTCCGGCCTGGGTTTGCTCCCGCTGATGCCCGTTGCAAGGAGCGTTATCTTCACCTCGTTTTCAAGCTGGGGGTCTATGGTAACCCCGAGTATCTTTGAAGGACATGCTATCCGCGCCTGTATAAGATTCATCGCCTCACCGACTTCCTTGAGCGAGAGGTTCTTGCTTCCCGTTATGCTTATCAGTATGTTTTTCGCCTCCATCATGTCGCTCTTCTCTATCAGCGGGTCGTCTATCGTCGTCCTTGCGGCGGTCTCCATCCTTCCCTCTCCTTCCCCGTATCCGAGGCCGACAAGTCCTCTGCCCGCATTTTCAACTATGGAGCATATATCCGCAAAATCTATGTCAAGAACCTTCTGTTTGTATATGAGGTCGGAAAGTGACGCCACTGTGCGCAGTATTCTTTCGTCTACCTTGCCGAACGCGTCCTGCAGGGGTATGTTCTCGTCAACCAGCTCGTACAGCCGCTGGTTGGGTATGTGTATGAGGGTGTCAACGTTGCTTTCAAGTATCTCAATGCCTATTTTGGCATGGCCGATTCTTTTTTCTCCCTCAAATTCAAACGGCGTAGTCACAATGGAAATGACAATCGCTCCGAGGTCCTTGGCTATCTTTGCAATGACCGGGGAACTTCCCGTCCCCGTGCCTCCGCCCAGTCCCGCAAGCAGGAAAACTATATTTGCGTTTCTTAGCACTTCCTCTATCTTGTTTCTGTCCTCGTTTGCGGCAAACTTTCCTTTCTCCGGATCTCTCCCCGTGCCCATGCCTTTCGTGGTCTTTTCGCCTATCTGCCTTTTCACATCCGCTTTTGAGTACTTCAGCGCATTGGCGTCGGTGTTGAAGACGATGAAAGTTACGCCTTCTATCTTTCCGGATATGCGCGACACTATGTTGCTTCCGGCGTTGCCCACGCCCACGACCTTGACGTTTATTCCAGGCTCTTCGTTCTTTTCAATAAATTTAACCATTCTCCAGCCCCTTAAATCCCCTCTTTTCTTTTCCCTTCTCCCCCGGGGGAGAAGGTGCAGGTTGAGGGGGTTTCTTGCCTTTTGCTTTAACTCCCCACTTATAACTAACCACTTACTACTCGTCTCTCAAAACCACTTCCCCAGCAGTTTCTTCGCCTTCTCAATAATATCCGGCTTTTCCCGCTTCCTATCCTGCTTTGAAGCAAGCATCAGAAGCCCTATCCCCGTTGTAAACTCCGTCTGCTGGAAACTCTCGTCCATGTTGAACATGCTCTTAGCCGAGGCTGTTCTTGCCGGAAGTTCAAAAACGCTCTCGGCAAGGTCCGTTATACCTTTCAACTTTGCGCCTCCTCCGGTTATGATGACTCCCGCCCCCGTCGTGTGCAGAAGCGCCGGCTTTTCAATCCTGTGCTTTACGAAATCCTCAAATATCTCCCTCATCCTCTCGTAGACTATCCGCGATATCTCCTCAACCCTCACCGTTCTTGACAGCTTGCCCGAAAGGTTGAATATTTCCACGTTTTCCGCCAGAGCTTTTTCCTTTTCTGAAATCATCTTAGGATAGTTGCACCACCCGTGTTTTTTCTTGATTTCTTCGGCAAACGCTACGGGCGTGTGCAACCCCTTGGCAAGGTCTACATCCACGTTTCCGCTCCCCACGCGTATGGAATCGGTCATGATGACGCTTCCTTCAGAGAAAAATGCGATGTCCGTAGTCCCCTTCCCTATGTCTATCAGCAGGCATCCGACCTTCTTCTCCTCCTCGGAGAGCACCGATTTAGCCGCCGCCCACGAGTGCGGGTATACGTTTTCTATCTGGGCGCCCGCGTTTTTCACGCAGTCGGTGATGTTATGAAGCTGGTTTATGTCAACGGTGATTATGTGGACCTTCATCTCAAGGGTATTGCCGTGCATCCCCACCGGTTCTTTCTTTATGCCGCTTAAGTCGTCTATCCTGTATTCCTGCGGTACGCTGTACAGCACCTTTCTGCCCGTGCCGTTTGCGGCTATGACCGCATTTTTTATCTCTCGCTTGAGCATCTGGAAGTCCGTATCGCCTATCTCCCTGCCTTGCGGCTCAATCGTGATTTTCTTGCTTATCAGAGAGCCCTTCAGGTGCCCCCCTCCTATCCCTATCGTAACCCACTCAATCCTTTCCCCGACGTTCTTCTTAAGGGACTGCAGGGTGGAGAATATGCAGTTGCTCACCTCTTCGCTGTCGGCTATCTGCCCTTTCTTTACGATGTCCTCGGGGAGAGTCTGCACGTCCGTGGCTATCACCTCAAGGCCGGTATCCTTCATTATGCCCGAAAGCCCGAAAATCTTTCCCGTTCCGATGTCAATCGCCGTGATTATCTCTTCGTTCAATACCATTTCCTTTCCCTTTCAAATTGTCCTTGCTCGCTTTTTTGCCCTCTACCCTCCGGGCATGTCCTCCGTAGCCTTGGCGAAGGGGGAGAGAGGGTTCAGGGTGAGGGGGCAATCTCCACCCCGTACTTCACAACCGGATTCTCAAACCGCAGGTCAATATATTCCCAGCTCACGCCCTTCTTCCCGCATTCCTCAAGAACCACCCTCAACTGCTCAAACTTTTCCTGCATATAATCCTTTATGATGATTATCCTGCGGGAATCCCCTGCAGTCTTTAAAACTATCTCCGTCGGCTTTACTATATTCACGCTCTCAACGGTGAAATATTTTTGCAGATTGCTGAAATTATACCACTTTTCAATTTCTTTCAAAACATCCAGTTTCCACGCATCCGCCCCTTCAATCTCTTCCTTTCCTGGAATTATCCCCGTCACCCTTAAGAGTTCCGAAGAATCCTCCGGAGGAGCGAGGATTTTGCCGGAGCGGTCAATAAAAAAGCTCCTTCCTGCGGACTCCGCGGAAATCCACGGTCTGCGCAGGGTAACCTCTATCTCAATCACGGAAGGGTAAACCTTCCTCACCCGGCAGTCCTCAACCTCTTTTATCCGGAGTATCTGTTCCCTTAGCGCGTCGGTGTCAAGGAAAAGCATGTTTCCGCCGGTCTGCATCTCCATCAGCCCTGTTATCAGCTCCCGCGCATTGTAAGGGGTTATACGCACCTCCTTAACCCTGAACATTTCAATATCCCAGAAAAGAGAAGTGAGTATTTTTTTGAAATTCAATGTAATCAGCACAATGGCAACGGCCAGCGCGGAGTAGGCCGCAATCCTTATCCTCTTCTTCCTCCTGCCCCAGACCTGCTGTCTTACATCACGCTTTCTTTCGTCCGTCTTTTTCATGTTTTTCCATGGCGAGTCCGACTATCTTTTCGCACAGCGTTTCAAAAGAAATCCCTTTCGCCCTCGCCGCATCCGGCAGAAGGCTCGTTCCCGTCAATCCCGGTATCGTATTCACGTCAAGGATATACGGCACGCCGTTTTTGACCATCATCTCCATGCGCGCAAACCCGGCGCATCCCAGAACCCTGTACGCTTCCAAGGCTATGGCTTCAATCTTCTTAAGCAGTTTTTTCTCCAGACGCGCGGGTATGATGTGCGTGCTTCCGCCGGCGGTGTACTTTGCCTTGTAGTCGTAAAAACCTGTCGGCGTCACTATCTCAATCACCGGCAGGGCGACCGGCCTTTCATTCCCGAGTATGCCGGCCGTGACTTCCGTGCCGCGTATATATTTCTCAACGAGCGCCTGGTCGTCAAGTTTAAACG
>CAYOWY010000036.1:7362-7622 GCA_964407805.1 uncultured bacterium
CGCCGCCTTCAGTTCTTTTGTGTTTTTGACTATTTTGATGCCTATCGTGGAGCCGAGATTTGCCGGCTTGACCACCGCGGGCAGAGAGAAAGGAAGCGACACATTCTCTCCTCTGCGCACCTCCGCGAAATCCGGCGTCGGCAGTTTATGCTGAATAAGCACCTTCTTGGTTAGAATCTTATTCAGGCACAGGGCCGATGCGCGCACCCCCGAACCGGTGTATGGTATGCCCAGAACCTCCAGGAATCCCTGTATAACGC
>CAYOWY010000037.1:0-7501 GCA_964407805.1 uncultured bacterium
AGAGACAGCAGAGAATGGACTTCGATATGGATGGCTCAAAATACAGCCCAGAACCTTACTCTTCCACTCCCTGACGTTAACTTCATGGAAAAAATGGTTATAGCCGTGCCTTCCAGGCAGGCGGAAAATGAATATACCGTTGTCAACACCATAGAAGAAAAAGACAAAATAATCATACAGTATAAGGAACAGCCCCTGCAGAAAATAATCCCTCCGCCGTACCAGCTGAATGTAGTGAATCGGAAACCTGCCGTTGAACTGCAGAAAATAGACTGATACCAATTCGCTTCATACCTATTCTTTTCCATTGGGACGTTCCTCAAGCAGACGCCCGATTCAGAAACCGCACGGCTGTTTGCTTCCTCTTATACAAGGAATGGAACTTTTTGAATTTCCGCGTGTCTAATCTGCAAAAAGGAGGAAATCATGGTAATGAAAAAGATTTTGAAGGTGTTGGCCGTTTTAAGTTTTGCTTTAATCGTAAACTGCAGCGGAGCGGAGAAAAAGCCTCTTATCCAGATGGCGATTCTTCTTGACACAAGCGGAAGCATGGAGGGCCTTATCAATCAGGCAAAAAGTCAGCTGTGGACAATCGTAAACGAGTTCTCCTCAATAAAAAAAGCCGGAGAACGTCCCGAATTGCAGGTGGCGCTTTTTGAATACGGCAATACCGGTTTATCAGCCAAAGAAGGATGGATAAGGTTGATTGTGCCTTTTACCACAGACCTTGACAGGGTTTCCGAAGAACTCTTCGCCCTGAAGACAAACGGAGGCGACGAATACTGCGGTTGGGTAATAAAAGACGCCGTGGAAAAACTTCAATGGAGCAAATCAAGCGGCGATTACAGAGTTATATTCATCGCGGACAACGAACCTTTCACGCAGGGAAACGTCAACTACAAAGAAACCTGCAAAAACGCCGTTAGCAGGGGAATCATAGTCAACACGATACACTGCGGCGATTATCAAAGCGGAGTATCTTCCGGCTGGAAGGACGGAGCGGATATCGCCGACGGAGTTTACGCGAATATAGACCAGGACAAAACCGTTGCTTACATTGAAGCCCCTCAAGATAAAGCCATAGCGGCTCTCGGAATGGAACTGAACAAAACGTATCTTGCATACGGAACATCCGGGTCTGAAGGTAAAAATAGGCAATCAGCGCAGGAGACAAATGCAGCGGCCGTTTCGGAAGAGAGTTTTGTGGTGCGGCAGGTCGCAAAAGCGTCCGGCAGTTACAATAACTCAAAATGGGACCTTGTGGATGCTGTCAAAGAAAAAAATGTAACCATTCAGGATAATAAAAGGGAAGATTTACCTGAAGAAATTAGGAATATGAATGAAAAAGAACGGGATGAATATCTAAAAAAGATGGGCAGAAAAAGGACGGAGATTCAGAACAAAATAAAAATTCTTAATTCCGAAAGGGAGAAGTACATTGCGAAAAAAAGAGCTGAATCTTCAGGAACGGGTACGCTTGACGAAGCTCTCATAAAAGCGATAAGGACGCAGGTGAAGGGAAAACAGTTCACCCTCAAATAAGCGGACGCACCAAACGGCAGGCGAATAAATCTTACGCCTTTAACTATACGCTGAATATATCGGGTAAAGGAGGAGACAATGAAAACGTTAAAATTCACGGCAATGGCTTTGCTCCTGCTCGCCGGTACGCTGAAAGCGGACGGGCTCATCGTGATTCCCAACCCCGTTCATCCCGGTTCAAGCCCCTACCCTCTTGAGGTGAAGTACCACCATGTCGAAGTGGAGATAGGCAAGAACGGGATTGCAAATACAAGCATAAGCCAGGAATTTTACAATCCCACGGGATCGCGTCTTGAAGGCATGTATATTTTCCCTGTCCCCGCAGGAGCGTTAATCAGCAGATTCTCAATGGATATCAACGGACAGGAAGTTCCTGCCGAATTGCTCCCCGCCGAAAAGGCAAGGCAGATTTACGAAGACATCGTAAGAAAGATGAAAGATCCTGCCCTGCTTGAATACGCAGGCAGAGACGCATTCAAAGTGCGCATCTACCCTATAGAACCTCATTCAAGCAAGAAAATAAGCATACGCTACGGACAGCTGTTAAAAGCTGATTCCGGAATGATGAATTACATATATCCTCTGAATACGGAAAAATTCTCCTCAAAACCCGTGGATGAAGTAAGCATAAGAATCAATCTTGAAGCAAAAGAAAGGATTAAAACGCTTTTCTGCCCAACCCATGAGATAAAAATCCAGAGACGGGGCGGATACGCTGCAACTGTGAAATTTGAAGAGAAAAACGTTCTGCCTGACAAAGACTTCTCATTTTATTATTCAACGGACAAAGCGGACATCGGGGTTGACTTGTTGACGCACAAAACCGGAAGAGAAGACGGTTTTTTTATTCTGAATATCACTCCGTCGGATGAACTGGCATACAAGGAAGTTCTTCAAAAAAACATTGTTTTCGTAATAGACACCTCCGGCAGTATGGCGGGCAAAAAACTTGAACAGGCAAAAAATGCACTGTTTTTCTGCATTGAGAATCTGAACAAAAAAGACAGGTTTGAGATTATCAGATTTTCCACGGAAGCGGAGAACCTTTTCGGTTCTCTCAAAACTGCGGATGATAAAAACGTCAAATCGGCAAGAGATTTTATTGAAAGCATGCGTCCCATAGGCGGAACAAATATTGAGGAAGCACTTTCAGGAGCTTTTTCCGCTCTCGGGAAAGATAAAGACATTAATCCGGCAAGCATTATTTTCATAACCGACGGCAAGCCTACGATAGGCATAACCGAAGAAGACGGACTGGCTGACATGGTGAAAAAAGCGAACAAGGATCTGGCGCGGATTTTTGTATTCGGCATAGACTATGGGATAAACACGCATCTCCTCGACCGTATCGCGGAAATATCGGCCGGTTACCGAACCTACGTTACTCCGGAAGAAAATCTTGAACTGAAGCTCTCCTCTTTTTATGAGAAGATAAAATTTCCTGTTTTCTCAAACCTTGCAGTCAACTACGGGGAAGCGGGAATTAAAAACACATATCCCAAAAAACTTCCCGACCTTTTTAAAAATTCAACTGTTGTCATAACCGGCCGGTATAAAAAGGGAGTGAGCACAAAAATTGTTCTGGAAGGGATAATCGCCGGCGGAAGGAAAAAGTTTGAATATTCCCTTGACTTCCGGCCGGAAAATGCGCAGAACGAATTTATCCCGCAGATATGGGCGGCACAGCATATAGGCTATCTCCTGGACGAGATACGGCTGAACGGCGAGGACAAAGAAATGAAGGACGAGATAACGGAAGTTGCACGAAAATACGGGATAATCACGCCGTATACAAGCTTCCTGATTATGGAGGAAGAGGACCGGCGCAGGGCGGACGGAGATTTAAGACCCGCAGTGCAGTTATTGAGAAATGAAGTTGCCGCCGATGATAAATTAAACAAAAGCATGCGGAAAGATTACGCCGGCCTCCGCGAAAAAGAAGGAAAAGGGAGCGTTGCCGCCAGCAGTGAGATATACTCCCTTCAGAATGCAGTAAACCGCCCACAGGTTTACCAGGGCAGGGAACGGCTCGCATACACGGACGGCTCCGGCAATAAGCAGAACCTTGCGGAGCAGGTGAAAAACATACAGGGAAGGGCCGTGTATCAAAGCAACAAAATCTGGATAGATTCGGAGATACAGAACGTGCGGAATGCAAGAACAAAAAAGATACAGTTTGCGAGCGCGGAATACTTTGAGCTGATGAGCAAAGGACCTCAATCAGCGTCACAGTTCCTTGCACTGGGAAGAAACGTACAGTTTTTTATAAACGATACGGTGTACGAAATTTATGACTGACGGCGAAATCAAAGCGACTCTATAAAGGCTATAATATCGGCAAAAGCCTCTTTCTGCTGGCGTCGGGTAACGTCGTAGAAAAAACCGTGCTCCGCGTTCGTATAAACCTTGTAATCAACCCTGCGTCCGAAAGCCCCTGCCTTCTCTATAAAGTCCAGGTTATATTCCAGCGGAAACATCTCTTCATTCTCCGCTCCAAGCAAAAAGAGGGGTGGCGTATCCGCCGACAAATAGTTGATGGGCGACACCCTCCGGTATAAATCCGGCTTTTTTTCATAGGGAGCGCCTATTATGTTTTGCATGGATTTCCATATAATGGGAAAGATATCCTCCCATGGTTCAAAGATTACAGGCGTTGCCTGCAGAGATGCTCCAATAGGCCTTACCCAGTTATCCTGCAAGGTATAATCCCCGAATGCCGTATTCTCTCCGCATTCGCCCGGCACAGCCATGGCGAGAAGCGCCGCAAGGTGGCCGCCTGCCGAAGAACCGTGCACAAAAATTTTTTGAGTAAGCCCCTGCCCCGCCAGTATCCCCCTGAAAATGTCATAGCCGTGCCGCATATCCGTAATCTGGTCAAAAATATTTACGCCCTCAAGGCGGTAATCCGTAGCGGCGCAGATAAAACCCTCTCTATTGAACGCTTCCATAAGTTTATGATAAAGTACGCGGGAACCGCCCCGCCAACCGCCTCCGTGGACAAAGAATACCGCCGCTTCCCTGGTTATCTTCGCCGGCATAAAAATATCCAGAACGCGCCCCGGCACTACCCTGTTGTCAAAATATAAGGATTGAAAACTGTACGGCATTTTTCTCCTCCCATGTTCAATCAACACTTCTTGTCATTGCGAGATGCCCTTGTCTTTAAGCAGTTCCCTTATTCCATCCACGTCAGCGGCTATGCGGAGTTTCAGCTTTTCCTTATCGCTGAATTTTATCTGGTTTCTTAGTTTTGAAAACAAAGAAACTTTTATCTGCCGGCCGTATATGTCCTTCGCACCGAAATCAATAATAAACACCTCAAATTTTTCCGTTTTCTCGCTGAATGAGGGAGGCACGCCGGCCACTATCGCCGCCTTATAGATTTTATTGTCATACTGCGCCCATCCCGCATAAACCCCCTCCCCTATCCTGACTTTGTTTTCCAGAACAAGGTTGGCGGTCGGAAAACCTATGGTGTTTCCTATCTTGCTTCCGCGGATCACTTTCCCTGTTACGGAAAAAGTCCTGCCGAGGAAATTATTTGCCTTAGCAATCTCCCCCTCTTTAATCAAGGACCTTATTTTTGAAGAATTGACAATTTCTCCTCCGGATTTCAGGGGAGGCGCCACCACCAGATTGAATCCTTTCTCTTTCTGCTGTTTATGCAAAAAATCTATGTCTCCCTTCCTCCCCGTCCCGAAACGGAAGTTGTAACCTACTACAAGGGTTTTGAGCCCGGCAGAAACCATTGTATCCAGAAACGCTCTGTGGGAAAGTCCGTAAATCTCGTCAATATCGCACCAAAAACATACGCAAATCCCGGAGTTTTCCAGCAGAGCAAGCTTTTCCTCCCATCCGCAGAGCATGAACTCCGCACGAAATTTCCTGAAGGTAAAAACCGCCGGAATTCCTCCGGTTCTTTTTGCCTCCGCGGAGATTATGCCGAGAATCTCTCTGTGTCCGAGATGAACCCCGTCAAACTTGCCTATCCCCGCCGCAAATTCCCCCCTGAATGTTCCTATATCTTTAAAATGTATCTTCTCCATATCAATACGGAAACTTATCGTCAATTTTGGCTTCAGACAGCTCTTTTATCACATCGGCTATCCTGTCCGTGGTAACCTCCACAATCTTTCTGCCTTTTTCAGGAGTCGCCTTCTCCGGATTCCCATGCCCGGCATTCTTGGTGAGGAGATGCCACTGTCTCGGCATCCATAACTGCTTTTTCCTCAACCCTTCAAGCACAGGCTCATTAACTTTTCCGTCGTCCGCCCATTCAAGACGGACGAGTTCCGGGTACATATGCATAAACCATGATGTTTCCGCCTCGTTTCCGTGTTCTCCCGCCTTGTCGTCGCAAACTTCGTCCATTATGTCTTTACCCACTTCCCACCAGTTCATGATAAATATGCGAACATTTGTTTTTCCGTACAATTCCCTTATCATGAACTTGAATTCATTGCCGCCGTGGCCGTTCAGGATAATGAGTTTGTGAACCTTGTGTTTCTCAAGAGATTCCACAACATCTTTTAACATCTCAAAGTTTGTGGACGGCGAAAAATTCATAGTCATGGGAAATCCCATTGTATTACTGTTAACGCCTACGGGCATTGCCGGGAGGACGATAACCTTTGCTCCCTTTTTCTTCGCTTTCTCCGCGCTTATCAGGGCAATTTTCTCCGCCGCAAACGCGTCGCATCCATAAGGAAGGTGCATATTATGCGGCTCACACGAACCCCACGGCAAAACGGCAACCTCAAAAGGTCCTTCGTTCCTGACTTCCTTCAGCGTCATCTCAAATAATTTTACCTTCATTTTGACACCTCTCTTTTACAGCGCACTTAACATAATCTTCTTAAACTCCGCCCTGTCCATTTTAATCTTCATGTTCTTCATGGACCTCTGCGTTCCGACAACCGACAAATCCGTAAGCTCGTCTATCTCTTCGCTGGAAACTCCCGCTTCGCCGAGGGTTGACGGCAAACCCATTCCTGCCACGAAATTCTTAAGCTTCCCCGTATCGCCCCATATCTCTTCAAGTTCAGACATCTCTGCCCCGTAGCCGTTCTCTTTAAGATATTCAAATACATATGGGAGGATTACCGCATTGGCCGTACCGTGATGCACATTATGCTTTATGGTTAGAGAATACCCCATGCCGTGTACTATTATCGTGCCTGTTTTGTTCAACGCAAAGCCGGCAATCAGAGAAGCGAGAAAGATTTTCTCCTTAACCTCCGCATTATCCGGCTCTTTGTATGCTTTCGGAAGACATTCCCATAACAGTTTAATGCTCTCCTTTGCAAACAACTTTGAGAGGGCATCCGCCCTTGCCGACAAAAAACTTTCCGCGCCGTGCGAAAAAGCGTCCATACCCGTCGCCAGAACAAGTCTCTGCGGAAGAGTCGCCAAAACATCAGCGTCAAGTATGGATATATCAGGTATAATCTTCTCACTGCTCAAGGTCTTTTTTGTCTTTTCTTTCCTGTCTACGATAACCGCAAACCTCGTCACTTCGCTTCCGGTGCCGCAGGTAGTAGGCACGGCAATTACCGGCAGGGGCTCTTTCCCGTATTCCATCTCGCCAAAATAGTCCCTTACCGAACCGCCGTTTACCGCGACCACCGCTATCGCCTTGCCGGCATCCATAGCGCTTCCGCCGCCAACCGCAAGGATGCAGTCGCAGCCCTCTTTTGCGCAAAGCACCGCACCCCTGTCAACATCATCCGTATCAGGCTCGGGATTCACGTCGGAATACAATATGTGTTCAATCCCGTTTTCAGAAAGCATTTTTGATATGCGGGCATAAAGGCCTGTCTTGAAAATGAAATGCTTACCCGTGACGACAAGAATTTTTTTGCCGTAATTCTTTATCTCCGGGAGATGCTTCTCCAGCCCTCCCCTCTCGAAATAAACCCTCGCCCCCATTCCAAAATAAATACTTTCCATCTCATCAATG
>CAYOWY010000038.1:0-7492 GCA_964407805.1 uncultured bacterium
ATGGAATGGCATGTTTTCCTTTGGGAAAAGACTTCCGCGCGTCAATAATCCTTCAAAACAAATTATCCTTTCAGAGCGAGCTGACGAGGGAGACGCGCTCACACATCACGGTTACCCCGCATGGAAAGAACTTTCCGAATGGGAAGAATTGTTAAAAAAAGACCGGCATACCGGAGGTTCAAACTATCTTTTTGTAGACGGCAGAGTGGAATGGGCGAGGTTCTCCGCCACGGTTGGCGACGGGGGACAAAACGACACCAATATGCACTACATCGGCGGTTTCATACAATAGAACTAACCTCGAGAACCATAACTCTTTGTGCATATATGTCATACCGTATTCCCAAAGCGGATTTCATCCCGTTCGCTTGACAAAAAACGGGTGAAAGTATACATTAGTAAACAATAGGGCAGGAAAACAGGAGATTTAAAGATGAAAAAAGAGGCAGGGGTTTTATTTGCAATAGTATTGCTTGTATTGCTTGTTTTTTCGGGATGCCGCAGCAAGAAGTCCATGGAAGAAGCCGTGCTTCCTTTGACCGAGGCACAGATTCAGGAAGCGCTTGAATTCGGAGCGAAAAACTCCGAGCTCTCCACAAGAGAATTCACGGCTGACTGGACGGTAGACATAGGTTACGGTGAAAGCAGGGGAAATACGACCATAGTAACGCCTTTTTTGAGAGTTGCTCTCCTCGGAAAAGAAGCGGCCATTGCAGGCAGGAAACCTGATACGAAAATAATAAATTCTGTACTGAAAGAAGAAGCCAATTATATTACCTTCAATGTAATGCTTTTCGGGGGATATCCACAATTCGGAAGAAGCGTTAAATTCATACTGAAGCACGGCGAAGAAGAAATTGCCCCTCATTATATGTCCATGCCTCCTTACAGCCAGATGGGCAGAGACTACACACAGTCGGCAACAGGAAGCGCAAAGTTTAAGAGAGCCGGCATTCCTGAAAACGCAAAAGTTACGCTCGTGGCAACTTTCAACGTTGACCCGGAAACCACGGACATCCATACCTGCAAATTTGAATTTGACCTTAGCAGATATAAATAACCTCCATCCCTTTTGAACGATGAAAAGGATATATCTTGACCCGGGCGACTGCCTCAAGGATAAACACACCGTACATATCAGGGGCAACACATTCCGCTACCTTGTAAAAGTTCTAAGAATGAAGGAAGGCACAGTCTTTGCGGGTTTTGACGGCACCGGTTTTGAATATACGGTTAAAATAAAGGCGGCGGCCGGGGAACAAATTGAAGCCTCGATTCTGGAGTCAAAGAAATTAGCCGGAGCCGAAATGCCCTTCAACGTACTTCTCTTCCAGAGCATCCCCAAAAAAGGGAAAATGGATTCCATTATCAGGGACGCTTCCCAGCTTGGCATAAAAAAAATAATCCCGGTATTCAGCGAAAGAGTAATCGGCTCACTGAATACGTTCAGGGAGCAAAGCAAAATGAAGCGGTGGGAAAAGATAGCCGCTGAATCCTCCAGAATAGCAGGCGGGCGGATGGTGGCGGAGATAGGAGATTTCATGCAGTTTGAGGATGCGGTCAGGATAAAAACAGATGCGTCCGTCATCTTCTGGGAGCAGGCGTCCGTTTCTTTGAGGGAAATCGTAAAAAAAATGCCGGAGTTGAAGAACGGCTCTTCCGTCAAAATCTTCGTGGGGCCCGAGGGCGGATATACAGGGGAAGAGGTTGCGCTTGCGGAATCCATGGGAGCCGCGTCGGCAAGTATCGGCAGAAGGATTTTAAGGGTGGAGACCGCCTCGGTTGTGGCCGCCGCGCTTACCATCTACGAACTTGAAAACCTAATACCCGTTTGCTTTCATCCGTAGAACATCGTTGGCTGTATCGTCGCCTTCGTCGACGTATTCTCATCATACGCCTCCTTGTCTCCTCCTTGCCGTCTTGTTCTCCGGTGAATTCAAACAGGTATTTTCCAAACTCCACTTAGCAGAATGCATTAAAAACTGATTATTTGGAAAGGGGGGTGTTTTGTGGTATTATTACATATTAAAGAAATACGGAGAAAATCATGGAAAAAGTCATTATATTTGATACGACTTTGAGGGACGGAGAACAGTCCCCCGGCGCAAGTTTGACCAGCGAAGAAAAGATGAAGATAGCCGAACAGCTGGAGCGCCTGGGCGTGGATGTTATAGAAGCGGGTTTCCCCATCGCCTCTCCTGACGATGCAAAGGCAGTAAGCGATATCGGGAAAAGGATCAAAGACTCCGCCATTTGCGCTCTTGCGCGATGCAGGGATGAAGATATAGAGATTGCATTGAGGTCTCTTGAAACGGCGGCTAAGCCGCGTCTTCATATATTTCTCGCAACGTCCGAAATACACAGAAAGTATAAGCTGAACAAGGCAAAGGACGAGATACTTAAAATCGCCGTGGAGAAATCCGCTTTCGCGAAGAAATATATTGACGACATTGAATTCTCCCCGGAAGACGCTTCAAGAACGGAGCCGGATTTTCTTCTTGAAATTTCAAAGGCGGTTATAGCGCAGGGAGTAAAGACCATCAATATACCGGATACGGTCGGATATGCGGCGCCGGAGGAATACGGAAAACTCATAAAGTTCTTGAGAAATAACCTTCCGGAAAACGTTGTCATAAGCGTACACTGCCACAATGACCTCGGACTTGCCGTGGCCAATTCGCTTACTGCCGTTATTAACGGCGCAAGGCAGGTTGAATGCACCATAAACGGGATAGGGGAGCGCGCGGGAAGCGCAGCTCTTGAAGAAATTGTCATGAACCTTGCAGTCAGGAAGGATTTTTATAAACTCACGACCAATGTTGCGACTAAGGAACTTTACAGGACCAGCAGAATGGTCTCTTCAATGACAGGCGTTCCCGTCCAGCCGAACAAGGCGGTCATAGGGGCAAACGCATTCCGGCACGAATCAGGCATACACCAGGACGGCGTCCTGAAGAATCCCGCGACGTATGAAATAATGAGTCCGGACATGATAGGCGTCCCTGAAAGCGAACTTGTGATGGGCAAGCATTCCGGCAGGCACGCATTGAAAGCGCGCCTTGAGAACCTTGGCTTCCAGATGGGTGATGAAAAAATTGAGCAGATATTTGAGAAATTCAAGAAGCTCGCTGACAAGAAAAAGGACATAACCGACATAGACCTCGCGGCCCTTGCGGAAGAAGAAGAAACAAAAACGGGAGAACCGGTCTACACACTTGAGTATTTTCACATCATATCCGGTTCCTCCACCATCCCGAGCGCGACCGTCAGGGTAAAGAAAGGCGATAAGGTCTACGAGGACGCTTCCAGGGGCGACGGTCCCGTGGACGCACTTTATAAGGCGATTGACAGAATAACCGGAATTTCGCCGGTGCTCAAAGAATACAAGATAACGGCCGTAACCGGCGGGCAGGACGCGCAGGGAGAGGTTGCGGTATCTCTTGAAGTCGACGGATTCAGAATTCCAGGGAAAGGCGTAAGCACCGACATCATTGAAGCGAGCGGCAAGGCGTACGTGAATGCCGTCAACCGCTACCTGTTGAGGAAGAAGACCGAAAAGGGAAAATATAAGGGAGCGTAAAATCCCAAAAACTTGAGAAAATCCCCCTCACCCCAACCCTCTCCCCGCTGGGGAGAGGAATACTTGTCCAGCCGAAGCCTCGGCGCAGGCGGAAAAGGTGAGGGGAGAATGGAAGAAAAGGCGGTAAGCGATAAATCAAAAACCCTTCACCACGAGGGTATAATAAAGGAGAGTTCGGGGTAAATGACAATAACTGAAAAAATAATAGCCGCACATTCCGGAAAAGAATCCGTGAGTCCTGGGGAATTCGTTGAAAGCAGAGTTGACCTTGTTCTCGCAAACGACATAACGGCTCCCCTTGCAATAGAGGAATTTGAAAAAGCTGGTGCAAAAAAGGTCTTTGACCCGAAAAAAATTGTTCTCGTTCCCGACCATTTTACTCCGTGCAAGGACATAAAAAGCGCCGAACTTGTAAAAACGTTAAGACGTTTTGCAAGAGCGCATAAGGTCAGGTTTTACGAGATAGGCAGGGTGGGGATAGAACACGCCCTTCTTCCCGAAGAGGGGCTGACTCTGTCGGGGGATTTTATCATCGGAGCGGACAGCCATACCTGTACGTACGGAGCGGTAGGGGCGTTTTCAACCGGTATGGGAAGTACGGACATAGCCGCGGCAATGGTCACCGGAAAAGTCTGGATAAAAGTGCCGGCCTCCATCAAGTTCAATTATACGGGAAAGAGAAACAAGTATGTGGGCGGCAAGGACCTTATCCTTTACACGATAGGCAAAATCGGAGTTGACGGAGCATCATACAGGTCAATGGAATTCACGGGGGATACTATAAGCAACCTTCCCATGGACGACCGTTTCACAATGTGCAACATGGCTATAGAAGCCGGCGCAAAAAACGGAATAATCGCGCCGGACGAATTAACCCAGATGTACATTGAGGAAGTGACGGGACGCTCCGAGGGAACAGTCCTCAATAGCGACGGCGGCGCAAAATACGAGAAGATAATAGAGATAGACGCAGACAGGATACAGCCGCAGGTTTCCGCTCCTCATCTTCCGTCAAATGCCAAAAACGCGGAAGAGTTTTCCGATGTAAAAATAGACCAGTCGGTTATCGGCTCCTGCACAAACGGCAGGATTACGGATATGAGACGGGCGGCGGGAATAATGAACGGTCAATCGGTGCATCCTGAAGTAAGATGCATAATCATACCGGCAACCCAGAAGATTTATCAACAGGCGTTGAAGGAAGGGCTTATAGACATATTCCTTAACGCGGGATGCGTGATAAGCCCTCCGACCTGCGGTCCGTGTCTCGGCGGGCACATGGGTGTCCTCGGCAAGGGAGAGGTTGCGATTGCCACAACAAACAGGAATTTTATCGGCAGGATGGGGCATCCCGAAAGTTATGTTTACCTTTCAAACCCCGAAGTGGCCGCCGCCAGCGCAATAAAGGGCAGGATATGCCATCCTGACATGATTTAATAATCATCGGAGGAAAAAGAATGGAAACAAGCGGACGCGTATGGAAATTCGGCGACCACATTAATACAGACGACATCATTGCGGCCCGGTATCTGAACACAACCGACGCAAAAGAACTCGCCGCCCACTGTATGGAAACTATAGCGCCGGAGTTTCCGAAAGAGGCAAAACAGGGAGATATCATAGTCGCGGGAGAGAATTTCGGATGCGGGTCAAGCAGGGAACACGCTCCGATTTCAATAAAGGGATGCGGCGTTTCCGCAGTAATCGCAAAAAGCTTTGCACGGATATTTTTGAGAAACTGCATCAATATCGGGCTTCCGGCGATTGAACTGCCGGAAGCAGGCGAAATAAACGCCGGGGATGAGATTTCCATAGACTTTGAAAACGGAACAATCAAAAACATTACAAGCAAAAAAGAGTATAATTTTGCAAAATACCCTGAATTTTTACAGGGAATAATAAAAACCGGAGGGTTGATGAAATGGGTGCGGGAAAAACATATAAAATCGGAGTAATCCCGGGCGACGGGATAGGTGCTGAAATAATAGACGCTGGGATGAAGGTTGTGCGGGCTGCGTCAGAGAAATTCGGATTTAAGCTTGAGACGGTTAATTACGACTTTGGCGGAGACAGGTACCTTAAAACGGGAGAAACTCTGCCCGATTCCGCAATAGCCGAGTTCAGAAAGCTTGATTCAATATACCTCGGTGCGGTGGGACATCCCGACGTAGCCCCCGGGATACTTGAAAAAGAAATCCTCCTGCGCATAAGGTTTGAGCTTGACCAGTATATAAACCTGCGCCCCGTAAAGCTCTATCCCGGCGTATGGCATCCGCTTAAGGACAAGGGCCCGGAGCATATTGATTACGTAGTCGTAAGGGAAAACACCGAGGGCGCATACAGCGGAATAGGCGGTAGCGTTAAAAAAGGGACAAAGGACGAGATAGCCACCCAGCTGGACGTAAACACGAGAAAGGGCGTAGAAAGATGTATAAGATACGCCTTCAAATATGCAGTCAAAAGAAACAGAAAGAAAACGCTTACCGTCGTTGACAAAGCCAACGTTCTGACTCATTCGGGGGATTTATGGAGAAGAACGGCAAGGGAATTGAGCGGCGAATTCCCTGATATAAAACTGGATTTTGCGTTTGTTGACGCCACATGCATGTGGATGGTAAAAAATCCCGAATGGTTTGACGTTCTGGTGACAAATAACATGTTCGGGGATATCATCACCGACCTTGCGGCGATGACGCAGGGCGGCCTGGGCATAGCGGCGGGGGGCAACATAAACCCCGAAGGCGTCAGCATGTTTGAACCCATACACGGCTCCGCCCCGAAATACACGGGGAAAAACGTCGCCTGCCCCATCGCAACCATATCCGCCGGCGGAATGATGCTTGAAACGCTCGGCGAGGACAAGGCGGGAGCGGCGATTGAGAAAGCAGTGATAAAAGCCACGGGCGAAGGATTCATAAAGAGCCTTGAGGCCGGAAAGATGGGCATGGGGACAAGCGAAGTCGGAGACCTGCTGGCAAAATTCGTTAAAGAAAGCTAATGGACGAAAAATGGGTTGTGGTATGTTATCCCAAAACCCCGGCTGAAGCGTCTATCGTAAAGGGACTTCTGGAATCCGAAGGCATTACCGTATTTGTACAGCAGGAAGCCATAGGGAAGACTTACGGTATGACGCTTGACGGCCTCGGGCAGATAAAGATACTCGTCCCTGCCGAAAAAAAGGATGAGGGGGAGCAACTCCTTCCCAAATAATATCATTTTGCAATCCTGTTGACATTGCGCAAAAAAGGAAGTAAAATAAGTCTATTCTAACTTTGTTAGTTTAGACTAACTTAGCAAATTAACGCGGGGTGAACAAATGCTGCCTCTCACTAAAGCAGGTACCGGCAAATACAGGATTATAAGCATAAATTCCGCATGCCACGGCGCAAAAAGGCGCCTTACCACGCTCGGTGTTTTTACCGGGGATGAAATAGAGGTAACCAAGCCGGCGCCCGGTCCGGTCATATTCAAAAAGCACGGTTCAAGGATAGGCATGGGACAGGGAATGGCTGTCAATATAATGGTTGAGGAAGTCGCCCTGAAAGAGAAGTCCTGACCGGTGAGCAAAGATGGAAGAAAAAGTAATTATTCTCGCAGGCAATCCCAATACGGGCAAAACCACCGTATTCAACGCCCTCACGGGGCTCCATCAGAAAACGGGAAACTGGCCCGGAGTCACGGTTGAAGTCAAAGAAGGATACTTCACATACAGGGATATCAGATTCAGGGTTATAGACCTTCCTGGGACTTATTCCCTTACCTCTTTCTCCGAAGATGAAAAGATTGCGCGGGACATCCTTGTAAAACAGAAAGCCGACGCGGTGGTGGCGATAGTGGATTCATCCAACCTTGAAAGAAACCTTTACCTCGCGGCCCTTTTGCTTGAGCTTGAACAAAAAGTCGTCATAGCCC
>CAYOWY010000039.1:0-7445 GCA_964407805.1 uncultured bacterium
ATCGTAAAGGGCGCCGTTTGCGTTGAATATCATCTGGTATATATGTTCGCCCTTGCGGAAAGGGTCAATGAAAAGTTCCAGAGAATCGTCGCGCCATACGGGACCGTCTCTTCCCTCAACGTCCTTTTTCAGCGCGCCTTCAAACGGGCAGGTGAAACCCATGCAGAAGTTTTGCTCGTCAAAACTAATGTAAACCTGGGGCTGGGGAAGAGCGGCAATCTGTCCGTCTATATTGTTTCTAAACCCTGTTATCTTCTTTGCCTCTTTCCATTCGTCAGCGGAGATGACTCCGTCTATCTGAGGTCCCTTTTCGGATTTTTTAACGGTCAGTATTCCGGCATCAGTTTCAACCTCTGACCGGGAGGCTTCGGGTTTACTGCTGAACCTGTCAACTGCGGATATCCTCACTTCGTCAATGTATCCTTTGTACCAGTAATCATTTGACCAAGAGCCGAGATTCAACTGCTTGCCTGAATTTATAAGCACTCCCGCGCCCTTCGCCTCCGCCGGCTCTTTTTTACCGTTTATGTACAGCCGCAGGGTTTCACCGTCGTAAGCCCCGGCAAGGTGCGTCCACTTGCCGGTTTCTATATTGCCTGAAGAAGTTACGCTAAGGTACTTTCCCGGTTCAATCGTTACTCCGGCTATGGCTTTCCCGTTCGTTATCCCGAGATGGTACTGGTACCACGGCGGTCCGATGATATCCTTGGAAATTATCTGCCTTATGCCGCTGACGTCCTCGGGGTTCACCCATGCTTCAAAGGTTATCCGGTCCGTGGGGCTGAGACTTCCTTCGGCGCCGCACCTTATTACGTCCCATGATCCGTCAAGGTATATACATCCGCCGAATTTGCCCTCCGGGCTCCATTTACCGCTGGAAACACTGCCGTTATTCTCGTAGGAACTGCTGTCAACTGCCTTGAAACCGCTCTTTTCGTCAAAGTGGAGAAGCAAACGCGTATCGGAGTCATTCTGGTACGGGCCTCCTGAAAAACCGTTCGCGAACAATAGAGGACTGCTTGCCGCAGTCATTGCAAATAAAATCAGACTGGTTAAATTTTTCCGCATATTCTCATTCCTCCTTCTTTCATTTAACATCGACCGTTTTCTGCTGAGAAACGCCGGTGGCAATATCTTTTGCTTGTATGGTATATCTTCCCGGTTTTTCGTTGAGCGCCCAGTTTATTATATATACTGCGCTTCCTTTCTCGGCTTTAACGTTTGCCGCATACCACGGGAGTTTTTCGCCGGCAGGGTCAGTCAGTTCCACCCTGAAGACGTGAAGGGAGGGTGCGGCATTGTCTTCGCTGATAACGGATATTCTGAAAGAGGTCTCCCCTCCTGATTTCACAGCGCCCGGCCCCTCGATGTTTAAAGAAGAAACACGGTAGGGCATCATGCCGTACAACTGTGCTTCATACGATATATCGGTATCCAGCGTATCGGTGAATCCGAGATATTTTCCGGAGCGCATATTATACAGATGGCTTTTGCGCGGTAACTTAACGGTTGCAGGATAGGGCTTGTTGTCGTACATGTAATACTCCCTCAAAAGCCCGGCGTACTCAATGTCGCCCGCCTTTATCCGGAATATCTCGGTTGGCGGCATATCTCCCGTTCCTCTATGGGTGATAATCACCTTTGGTGTTATCCCCGCCTCTTTTTCAAGAAGTTGGGCAAGTATCTTATGCCTGTTTTTCAGTTTGCCCCAGCCGCTCATTGTCCTGTATGCGGAATATCCGTAATCCGCAAGCTTGTTTCCGAGCAGAACGGTTTTCCCTTTTCCGATGTTGTTGACCGTGCCCGTCTCCTGCGAAGGGAACAGGTCCGCCAGCATACTCTTTTCCTGCATTGTTCCGTGGCCGTTCAACATGCCCGGCATTATGTCAGCTATTAAAAGGCCTCCATCGTTCACAAACTTACGTATGGCGTCCGCTTCTTTCTGAGAAACCAGATAGCTGTGAGGCATGATGAAGACACTGTATCCGCGTTCTGTCAAAGCGTTCTTTTCCACCTCTTCATATGCAACGTAGCGGTATTGCAGTCCGCTGTGCTCAAGAGCCTTGTTAAAGTCCGCAAGGGCTTTGAGCCAGTATTCGCCCGTAGGTCTGGAGGGCGGTTTTTCTCCCTGTTTCACCCTCTCATTTCCGTAAAATATGCCGGCGGCTATCTTGGAGCCTTCTGAATAATGTATGGCTATCCCGTCATCCTGCAGTCTCCCGGCAAGGAGAAGCTTGCCTGTGCCTGTTCTTATCTCCGCAAGCTCATCTCTGCTCGCCTGCATAAAGGGCAGGGCGGTTAAATCAGGGGCGTACCCTGAAATGGCTCCGGGCGCACCCAGCGTCCAGAACCATGAGCTGTTCAATCCGTGGAACAAGCTGTACCACGGGAAAAAATGATGGTGCTCAACGGTGGAAGGCCCTATCTCCCATTTAGGTCCGTAAGTGCCGTACCACATGCCGGTAATATGGTCGGGACCGGCAAACGAACGCACAATCTCAGTCGGTATGTTATTTGCCACGTAATTCTGCAGAAGCTGAATATGGTCTTTCAACAGCCACCAGTTCATTCCCGTATTGGGATAGTGTACCGGCTCGCCTCCGTCAAAGCCGCCCTTTGCGCCCGCGTCGTTTGCGGAGAGCGCCTGGACCGTGCGCCCGTAAAATCGGGCGAACACAAACTGTTGTTCAAACCGGTGTTCTATCCACGGCGCGTAATTGCCGGACTTTATGGCATCTTCGTATGTCAACGGCATGACTTCGTCCCATGTTTTGTATTGGGTTTTCCATTCCTTGTTGAGGGCGTCAAGCCCCGCATACCTGGTCTTCAGATATTCGCGGAAAGCGGCAAGGCAGGTATCTGACCAGCAGGTATCCGGATTGTTGGAATAACTGCTTTCATCGCCGTGGTCCCAGACAAGCGGCCCGTAAGGACCGAATATGTCGCTGTTTAACGCGCCCCATTCATCAATCTCCTGCAGTGTTTCGGGGTCGCTCATGCATCCGTAACCTTTCTCTATATCGCCGCTGAAGCAGGGATGGAATTTGGCAGGTATTGTTTTCTCCGTGAAATAGCCGAAGCGTCCCTGGTGAGGCGCTACGGCAAGGTTTGCCGCGGCTATATCGCGTGCATATGTTCCGCCTTCCCGGACGGAGCCTATAAGTATGGCATCCGCCTGGTCGTATTTTGCAAGTTTTCTCAGCATTGCGTTTGTAAGGAAGGTATTGTTCTGGTCGCTCCATATAATCTCGCTGAAATCGTCAGTTCCCTTAAGCTTTGCGCGCACGGGGAAGTTGAGGAGTTTTGAACACGCGTCATTCCCGTTTTTTACCACCCGGACGCGTACGTTATGCATTATTACCAGAGGGCGCACAAGCGCAAAAGAGAAGGCGCGGACATCGCCGGTCCCGTCAAGAATCTGTTCCGATATCTTGCGTCCGTAGTTGTCCCAGAGTTCTGCCGCGGCGGTCTCTCCGGCGGATAAATTGCGTGAAAAGGTTGCCGTCCCGGTTATTTTTTCGCCGGGGTTATAACTTTTTCCGTCCAGCGATATCTTGTTTACCTCTATATCCGACCTCACCGCCAGGTTTTTGCTCGTCCAGTCAAAAACCTTCCCGTCGCCTGAAACCAGCCAGATATCCAGAATATATTCCCCGGAAGGAATTGAGGGCAGTGATATATTATTGCTTTTTTGCGCTTTTTGGGACGGTAAATTGTAAACCCTTTCATATTCATGGCGGCTGCGGACAACCGTCTTCAACATACTGCCTGCGGGCGCCGATGAGGCGCTTACCTGCGCCTTATGCGACGATGCGGGATAGTCAACTGTTTCGGGGAGGATTACCTCGGAGAGGGTTGCTTTTGCATCTTTGCCGCTTGCCCAGACAACGGCCCGCGCAACAAGCGACTGGTAGTATTCGTAGGGAATAAACTCCATTTCGGGGCAGTCGTCGGGTGCTATGTATCCTTTTAATCTCTCTCCCGCCGCAGCAGGCGTCCACTGGGGGGTAAGGGCGGGATAACCTACCGCCGCTCTATCGTTTCCCCACCTTTTTTCTTCTGGCATCTTCTGTCCGTAGTTCAGGGAAACCACCCTGCCTTTTCCGTAAATGCCCGCTCTCACAATCTTTTCCGGAGGCAGGCTCTTCAACTGCGGAAGCAACGCAAAAGGGATGGCTCTCTTGATGAATTCCGCCCCTTCCTGCGCCGGCCCGGCAGAGAAAACCATGTCTATTTCAGCATTGCCTTCCGGAGGGCACACGTAAACCAGGCCGGTTCCGTTCTGGACCTTTTTCAAGATGGCGAAGCGTTCTTTTTCGGGAAGCATCTTCCAGTCAAGCTTGCCTATGACTATGACGTCAAAATCGCGGGTTACGTAATCCTCAAGCAGTTTCCCTATCAAATCCATGGGTTCAGGGAACCACCATTTTGGCGACTCTATCGCAATCTTGCTGAATGCCGAGGGCATCCACGGCGTGTAATCCAGAGAAAGCCGCTGGGCAAGTTCAACCGTCTCTCTCTGGCTCCACTCGGGCGCCATTACCAGCGCTTTTATCGTTCCGCCGGCATAGGGCTTTGCCCATTTGACGTGCGGAGTTTCGTATTTGTCCGTCAGTATGCCGTAGGCAAGGTTTTCGTCCAGGCCGAGAGGATGACTGCCGGCGGCAAACCTTCCTGTCAGAAGAATCATTATAATTGCGGTCACTGCCACTGCATTCCCAAGAGTTTTCATGGTTTTCCTCCCTTGAAAGAGAGCGCAGGGAAAAGAGCCGGCTGGCCGTAAACTCCCTGCACTCCTGCGATTGACGTATATTCCGTAGGATTAAGATAAGTCCGCGCAATGTTTATGCCCCATTCCGCTCCGTCCGTCGGCGCATTCCCGCCGAAAGAGGAGAAAGGTATAGCAATCTCCCCGTTCCATGTGTTTCCTGCAACCGAGGTTTTATAGACGGCGTTGCTGTTCCAGCTCCTGTCGTCGTTTTTTGCGTCATAGTACGCTCCCGCGGCATTGAATATCATCTGGTAAAGATTCTCCTTCCTGCGCAGGGGGTCAAAGAAAAGCTCTATTGAATCATCGCGCCATACGGGGCCGTCCTGTTCCGTCACGTCTTTCTTTATCTCCCCTTCAAAGGTGCAGGTGAACCCGGCGTAGAGATTCTTGTCGTCAAAGGTTATCAATATGTCCGGCTGTAAGCGTGAGGTAACATGTCCGTCGGTGTTTCTGCGGAAACCCGTTATTTTTGCCGCACCCTGCCATTCGCCGGGGGATACTGTCCCGTCTATTCTGGGAGCGGAGGATGTTTTATTAACGAGGAACCTGTCGGGCTTATCGGTTGCCGTACCGGCCTTCGCGTCATTGTCAAACCTGGCGGCGGGAGATATCCTCACCTCGTCGATACTGCCTTTGTACCAGTAGTCGCTGGACCATGCTCCGATGTTCAACTGCTGTCCGGAATCAATCATCAATCCCTCTCCCTTTGCTTCGGCCGGTTCCTTTTTGCCGTTGATGTACAGCCTCAGTTTTTCTCCGTCATACACGCCTGCCAGATGCGTCCACTGGCCGTATTCTATTTTTGTATCGGAGGTTACACTGATATATTTTGCCGAATTAAGGGTGACGCCTGCGGTCACAATGCCGTCTCTTATCTCCATATGGTACTGGTAATAGGGTTTTGCCCAGATATCCTTGGAGATTACCATCATTGATTTGCTTGGACCTTCTATCGCCTCCGGCCTGACCCATGCCTCAAAGGTAATCTGTTCGGCAGGGTTGAGGCTTGCGCCGTTTCCGCACCTGAGTACGTCTCCGTCCCCGTCAAAATAGAGGCATCCGCCGAACTTGCCGTCCTCTCTCCACTTGCCGTCGTGCACGTCGTCTTTGTATTTTATGCCGTGAAAGGTTCCGTTGTTGCCGTAGAGGCCGCCGTCATTCCCCCTGCTTCCGCTTTTTTCGTCAAGATGCAGAAGCATAGAGGTGTTTTCGTCGCTGATATAGGGAACCGGCTGTATCCCTTCCGGGAACGGGCGTGCAATCTTCCCTGATGCTTCCTGCGCCGGTCCCTTTGGCTTTGGAGGGAAAGCCAGCTCGCTTGCACTCTTTGATACCAGAGCATCCTTGTCCTTTGCGGCCTTGCGCAGCAATTCAACCGCTTTCCCCGTCCGGGGGTGAATGTCTCCGAGCGCATCAACCGCGGCCAGTCGCACCGAAAAATTCTCATCGTCAAGCGCTTCCGCCAGCTGTTCAACCGAAATCTTTCCGTTGAATCCGAGCTCCCTTATTGCAATGAAGCGCACATCCGCCGATTTATTCTTCAACTGCCTCTGAAGCGCGGCGGTGCCCGGTTCTCCGGCATCTCCCAGTCTCGAAGCCAGCTGTCTCTGCGCATCCGGCTTTTCCTTCTCAAACTGCGAGGAGATTTCATCAGTGCCGATTTTTCCTGCGGAGACGAGTTCAGCCAAGGCCGCAGTGCGGACCTCGTCATCGGCGCTCTGTGCCGCAGAGGAAAGTTCTTTTATCCCCTCTTCGCCAAAATCCTGGAGGCTGCGTACCGCCGCCAGCCGCACCGGCAGACTGGAATCATTAATCCCTTTACGGATAATATCCATGCCGGAAGAACTTTTCTCTTTTCCCGCCTTCAACACCGCTCCAAGTTTTTGCAGGACATCGGTTGAGTCAATCTTACCGTCCTGGCGGATACGCCCTATTATCCGGAAATCATGTTTTCTTATGGGTATCCTGCAGTTTCCTGTTCCGTCGGAGGCTATCCGGCGGCCTGTCTCCAGATTAAGCCAGAGAGTGTTGTCTGCCGGAGCCATCCGCGAAAACTTTTCAGCAAGCAGTTCAATATCATACGCTCTCCCCTGCCCGTAATCCGTTACGACAAGCAGAACGTTCCCGTCCTTTTCAAGAACCAGCGATGCCGTTTCGCCTCCGGTTATTTTAACGGGGAAGTTTTCGTCCCAGTAGTTGTAAACGCGGCAGTCGTCCTTCCCGTAGCCGAAATCGGAAAGGATTTGCATTGTCCTGAGGTAAAGAGGCTGGCTCATTCCGGGCTTGGTTGACGATACCCATATCTTGATTTCGTGCGCCAGCGTCACTCCGAACTCCGTCCTGGAAATCCATTCTTTGTGCGCCTCGTCCTTGATGGGACAGCCGCCCCAGTGGTTTGCAATACCGTCAATCACCCAGGGAGCGTTGCCCACCTGCGTTCCTGCGGTGCATGCACGGATAAAATCGCGGCTCCACCTGTCCTGGAACTCGTCAGCGTTGAATTTGTTTTCCCAATCAAGATTTATGCCGAACCACGTCGTTATGGGCACAACTGGCGTATTGGTCATGTGCGCTATGCCGACCTGCGGCCTGCCGAGTTGAGAATAAATGACCCACTGGCGCTTTACGTATTCCCTCATTGCAAATATATCAACGGCGGGACGCAGTTCGCCGT
>CAYOWY010000040.1:0-7360 GCA_964407805.1 uncultured bacterium
ACCACCCGAAACAAAGTTAACCAGGTCTCTGTTAGTTTTTGGAGGGATTTGTACCACAAGGTCTAAAGACTAACAGGAAGCGGAAAAAATAATCGGTTTGAAAAAGGGCAGGCTGAAGGCAGGCATTTCGGGGAAACCCTGCCTGATGAGATAAAAAAGATTTTTGCATACTCTATCTACAAGAAAAAAAGTTTGAGGCATCTCAAGTTCGGCATCAAAAAAGAAGGGGAGGAAATATCTCTTGATGCAAATTCGTCCCTGTTTTCCGACAGGGACGGAAACCTGTCCGGCGCCCAGGTCATTTTTGCCGATGTCACCCATATCAATGAGCTTGAAGAAGGGATAAAACGCGCGGAGAAGTTCGCATCTCTCGGGATTATGGCGGCGGGCATTGCGCATGAGATAAAAAATCCGCTTGTCTCCATACAAACTTTTGCACATTTGCTTCCGGAGAGATATAATGATAAAGAATTCCGGGAGATGTTTTCCTCTTTGACTATAAAGGAGGTTGCAAGGATAAACTCTCTCATTGAGCAGATACTTGTTTTTGCAAAGCCGAGGGGAGCCGTATTTGAGGAAGTAGACCTCATAGAGATTCTGAAAGTTACCGCTCTCCTGCTTTCGGCGCAGTTTCCGGAAAAGAAGATAGAGATAAAAGAAGAATATTGTTCCGACACCCTGCCTCTTGAAGGCGACGAAGGCAAGTTAAAGCAGGCGTTTTTGAATATATGCATCAACAGCGCACAGTCGCTGAATTCGGAAGGTGTTATGGAAATCACAGCCGGCGAAAACGGCAGAAGCGCAAGAGTTGAGATAAAAGACAACGGATGCGGAATAAAGAAGGATGTCATTGACAAGATATTTGAACCGTTTTTTACCACGAGGGAGAAAGGGACGGGGCTCGGGCTGGCGATTGTCACAAGAATAATTGACGAGCATAAAGGCAGTATAAAGGTGGAAAGCGCCGAAGGGAAAGGAACAAGGGTCATCGTTGAACTGCCTTTTGGCGGCGGAGAGGATGCGGATGAATTACATACTGATTATAACAGAGAATAAGACGATCTTTCTTTCTCTGAAGGTTATTCTGCAGGATGATTGTCTGGTGGAGGAGGTTCTGCCCGAATCTGCGCTGAAGGTTGTTTCGGAGAGGCGTCCGTCGCTTGTTTTCATGGACTCGCAGTTGAACGAAACCTGCTCTGAAGGGCTAATGGCAAAACTGCTTGCGCGCGACCACACTCTTACGGTGGTAAAACTCGTATCTTCCGTAGATAAAAATGCAATCCGCGCCGTTGAATCCGGGGCGTTTGATGTCGTAGAGAAGCCCTTTGAAGCGGAACGGATAAAGCATATTGTCAAAAGAGCCTTTGAGAGGGAAAAGCTTCTGAAAGAGAACGAAATTTTAAAAGAAAAGCCGGACGGCATGAATACGGAAACCATTATCAGGGAAGACGGCAAAAAAGAATCCTTTTTCCAGGACCTTTTTCAGACGGTGGCGGAAAGCTTTCCCGATACGGAAAAGACCGGAATAGAGATACTGAAAGCGCTTAAGAAAAGGTTCTATTTCAACAACATGCTTCTTCTTCTGCGCAATAACGAAAATTTCACGCCTGCCGCTTCTCTCGGGATGGGAGACGTCTTCAACGAATTAAAAATCACGCACGACCATCCGCTGATAACATGGTTCCTTTCGCAGAGAAGGATACTTAACCTATATACGGAAAAGGACGTTTCCTATGAATGCCGCAACTTTATGGAAGTCCTGCATTGTCCCCTCGCTTTCCCCGTAAAGACGCTGAACGGAAGGCTTATAGGCGTTCTGATGGCTGGCGGAAAACTTACGGGGCTTGATACAACCGTGGACGAGATATCGTTTTTAAGCGTGATAATAGATTACCTTAGCGCCGTCTTTGACAATTCTTTCCTTTACAGGGAAATCTCTTTCCGCAAGGATTATCAGGATGCTATACTGCGCAATATACCCACGGGCATAATAACGGTTGACAGGGACGGCAGGATAATTATTTTCAATTCTTATGCCGAAGAAATTTCAGGGATGAAATATGACGAGTTGAGAGACAAGCCCGTGGAAAAAGCGGGGTCGCAGATAGCGGATTTCATGAGAAGGGCTTTGAAGTCCGGAGAGGCGTTCAACAGGATAGAGATTAATTATAAACCGGGGAATATATTAATCGGCTTGAGTACGAATCCCATAAAAGACGAGAACGGGAACATAAGCGGAGCGCTTGCCATTTTCCAGAACCTGACGTTTATCAAAGAAGTTGAAAGGAGAGAAAAGGACACGGAAAGGAACAGATACTGGACTTCTCTCGCTTCACGTCTGTCGCACGAGCTCAAAAATCCGCTGGTGGCCATAAAGGCGTTTGCGCAGATGCTTCCCACAAAATACGACGACGGGGAATTCAGGAACAGTTTTTCCGAAGTCATGCAGTCCGAAGTTCAGCGCATCAACGAAATAATAGAGAAGATAAACAAACTGGCGGATTCAATGGAGCTGAAAACCAGCCGGGTGGATATCGTGGGGCTGTGCAGCGGGCAGATAAACAAGGCATACAAGGACGGCGGAATAAAATTCAACTTTGCCGGGCACGATAAAATCTTTGTTCCCGCCGATGCGGAAAAGATAAAAGAGGCGTTCGGTTATATACTGGATTTTATAAATGAAGATACCGACGGAAGCGGAACTGTGAACGTATCTTTTGACAACAGGGAAGAAAATCTTGAGATAAGCATAACCGAAAGCGGCAGTAAAATAAATTTCAACAATTCCGAGGACGTATTCATCCCCTTCAATACGGCTACGAGGAGTTCCGTCTCCATCGGAGTGGTGCTCGCGAGAAAAATACTGGAGTCTCACGGCGGAAGCTTCAATTGCATGCTTTTGCCTTCGGCAAAGAATTTTGTCATCACTCTGCCCACGGATAAAGACAAAAATGGATAAACAGAAGATTCTTGTGATTGACGACGACCGGGGTATCTGCGAATTATTCAGAAGCGCGCTTGAAAGCGAAGGATATGAAATATCCGTTGCTTCTGACGGGAAGACTGGGATGGCAAGTTTTGAAAAAAACGGATGCAGCCTCGTACTGCTGGACCTTCAGATGCCTGCTATGGACGGTTTTGACATGCTGTCAAAGATAAGGGAAAAGAACAAGGAAATTCCGGTCATAGTGATAACGGGCTTCGGAACCGTTGAGAACGCCGTCAGGGCGCTTAAATCGGGTGCAACAGACTTTCTCGTAAAGCCGCTCATTATCAGGGATTTGCTGTTTACCGTAAAAAGGAGCATGGAGTCCGGGATGCTCACAAGCGAAATTTCAAAATTTAAAATGATAGAAGCAATCCTGGAGCTGAACCGCGTTCTTGTTTCACTCACGAGCCTTGATTTACTGCTGGACAAAGTCGTTTCAATAATGGATAATATTTTCCGCGCCGAGAAGATAGCCGTTTATATAGCCGGAGCCGAGGGAGAAAACTTTTTCTTGAGGAAAAATATTTCAAAAAGCGGTTTAAATGACAAGATTGCCTTGAGCTTCAGTTACGGAGATGTGGCGGATATTTTCAAAAGCAGAAGAGCGAGAGTGGATAAACCGAAAAACTGCGAAATAAAAATCCCTCTTTGCGGCAAGGAGAAAGCCATAGGTTTAATCAACGTGGAATTTCCCGCAGACAGGGAGATTAAGGAAGAGGAGATTAAATTTCTTGAAGTTTTTGCGATACAGGTCGGCATAGGCATAGAAAACGCAAACCTGTTTGACGTGGTAAAAGAATCTTATCTTAATTCAATACGGTCGCTTGTCAATTCCCTTGAGGCGAAAGATGCGTACACTAAGGGACATTCCGAACAGGTTGCGTATTATGCATGCCTGATAGGCAGGGAGATGGATCTTCCCGCGCGGGACATTGAAATTTTAAGGAATTCATCATACCTGCACGACCTCGGCAAGCTGGGTATTAAGGACTCGGTGCTTTTCAAGCCCGGACCGCTCAACAAGGATGAAATTGAACTTATAAGACAGCATCCTTCGATGACGATTAAAATTCTGGAGCCGCTCGGATTGAGAAAAGAGGAGATGGAAACCTGTTTTTATCACCACGAGAGGATTAACGGCAAGGGATATCCCACCGGGATGAAAGGAGAGGACATTCCTTTTTTCGCAAAGATTTTATCCGTAGCGGACGCTTACAGCGCCATGGTTTCCGAGAGACCTTACAGAAAGGGGCTGACGAAGAAGCAGGCTGTGGAAGAGCTTGAAAAATGGGCGGGGATACAGTTTGACAGGGAGATTGTGGATGTTTTTGTAAAGATTCTTTCTGAAAATGAAACCGGGGAGGTGACAGATAATGAAGGAAATTGAGATAGGCAGGATTTCCCATTATTTTAACCACATCTCTGTAGCTGCCATGAAGATTGAAAAGGGTGAATTGAAGAAGGGCGACAGTGTGCACATCAAGGGGCACAGTGAGGATTTTGTGCAGGTTGTAGACTCCATGCAGATGGAGCACGGGCCCATTGATACCGCAAAAACAGGGGACGATATAGGATTCAGGGTTGACCGGAAGGTGCACGAAGGCGATGTCGTCTACAAACTGGCGGAAGAATAAACCCTTAAGAAAACAAAATCAAAATCAAGACCCCTCACAAGAGGGCGAGAGATGGGGGAGTTCGGGGTAAAGGAGAGAGATATGATTAAGTTTATGCGTTTTTTTTCTAATGACATGGGTATAGACCTTGGTACGGCGAATACCTGTGTGTTTGTAAACGGCAAAGGGGTAATTCTCCAGGAGCCTTCTATAGTGACGATAAACGTTGCCACGAAGGAAGTGGTGGCTGTCGGCAACGAAGCGAAGAGAATGCTCGGCAAGACGCCTTCAAACATTATTGCAATGAAACCGATGAAAGACGGTGTTATTGCGGATTTTGAAGCATGCGGCTCAATGCTGAAGTATTTTATTGAGCAGGCAAAGACTCCGAGGCACCGATTTGTTCTGCCTCCGAGGATAATCATTGCGGTTCCTTCGGGCATAACAAGCGTTGAGAGAAGAGCTGTCAAGGAGACGGCCCTCAAGGCCGGGGCAAGGCTGGTCCATCTTGTGGAAGAGCCCATGGCGGCGGCTATAGGAGTGGGCCTTCCGGTGGCGGAGCCGTGCGGAAGCTTTATTCTTGACATAGGCGGAGGAACGACGGAAATGGCCGTCATTTCCCTCGGGGGCATTGTGCTGACAAGGAGCTTGAGAGTTGCGGGGAACGAAATGGACGAGGCTATCATAGATTACATGAAGAAGAAATACAATCTTCTTATAGGAGAAAGAACGGCCGAAGAGATTAAGATGAAGATAGGTTCGGCTTTCCCTCTTGATGATGAACTTACTCTGGATGTAAACGGAAGAAGCCTCGTGGAAGGCCTTCCCAAGATGGTCAAGATAAATTCCGAAGAAATCAGGGAAGCATTGAAAGATACCCTTTCGCAGATAGCAAATTCAATAAGAGACGTTCTTGAAGAGACGCCTCCGGAGTTATCAAGCGACCTTATTGAAAAGGGAGTTACCGTTGCGGGCGGAGGAGCTCTGCTGAAAGGCATTGACAAGCTTATTTCACAGGAAACCAAACTGCCGGTTATTGTGGCGGAGGACCCTCTCACGGCAGTTGTGAGAGGTACGGGCAAAATGCTTGAGGAAACAACTTATTTCAAGCAGTTCCCTCAAGACTGAAAAAACTTAACCCTTCACCCCTGCCCTCTCCCCCAAGGGCATGTCCGCCATAGCCTTGGCGAAGGCGGGGAGAGGATTAAAGGTGAGGGGGTAACTATAGCTGAATTACAAAATAAATGACATGTTATGGCGTTTTAGAAGAGAAATCATATTTGTGCTGGGGCTTGCCGTATCCTTACTCATCATCAACAGGAGTTATGTAAGGGAGCGCAGGGCTATTGAAAACGGACAGTATCCTGAAATTAAGGAAATCAGTTACGAGGAACTGGCTGCGGAGAACCGGCGATTGAGGGAAATCCTTGACATAAAAGCGGAAAATCCTTCCTTGAGGAAGTTTACCGTAAGCGAAGTTATTTCCATCAAACCTTTTGTTTTTCCCGCGGAAATAATCATCAACAAAGGTACGAGGGACGGGTTGAGAGAGAATATGGCGGTTGTTTCAAAAGACCTCTTCCTCATAGGCAGGATAGGCAGGGTATGGAGTACGGCATCTTCGGTTATAACAATATTTAATTCCAAGTCCAGGATAAGCGTCGTTTTGGACAGTACCAGGGAGATAGGGGTGCTGGAGGGAGGAAGTGTTCCTTTCCTTTTTCTAAGGTATATTCCCATTGACAGCCCTGTGAAAAAAGGCGATAAGATTTTAACTTCGGGATACAGTGATTTTTATCCCAAGGGTATAGAAGTCGGAGAGGTTGCGAGGATGGAGAGGGAGTCCGATACTCTTTTTCTGAAGATTTACATAAAGCCGTACGGTTGTTTTTCGGGCATTGACGAGGTGCTGGCCGGTGAATAAAAAACTGGTGAGGTTAACCGAGCAGTTTCTTATAATAAGCGGTTTGCAGGTTTTTGTCCTCAATTATCTGAAAACTGCGGTTGCTCCGTCTTTTTTTCTCGTGTGGCTTCTTATAGTCGCATGGGAAGGAGACGCTGAAATTGCCCTCGGCCTTGCTTTTTTCACGGGCATTATCTATGACGTTATATCAAGGGGCGTGCCGGGTACGACAAGCATTATCTTTCTGCTTATCGTTTACCTGAACTGTTTTCTGGCGCCGAAGAGCATGGCGGGAAGGTTTGCGGGCGCATTTATTTCCAGCATGGTTTATCTGCTGATTTTCATGTTTGAGTATCAGAAAGGGTTTTTATGGGGAGGAAGAGCAATATTGAAATATTCGCTGTTGTTCTCTTTATGCAATGCTTTGATACTTTTTGTAATTGAACTCGGGATGAGAAAATTAAGATGGAGAAAGAAAGAGTATTTATCAATCTGACCAGGATTGCACTGGCGGTGATTATCTTGAGGTGTTTCTACCTTCAGGTTATAAGGTATCCCTATTATAGGAACCTCTCAAACAGGAATTGCATAAGAACCGTTGAAACGGGTATTCCCCGGGGTATTATCTATGACCGCAACATGAGAGTACTTGCAAAGGACGCGCCTTCCCTCCACCTTGTCTTCGTGCCCCACGACCTGGAATCTCCGGAAAAAGAGGCGGCCGTTCTCGCCCGGATTATCCCTATGAGCAGTTCTGAAATCCTAAAGAAATTCAAGGCAAGGTATTCAAATCCTTTTGACAGGATTTTTCTAAAAAGGAAACTTATACAGGAAGAGATCGCTCTCATAGAGGAG
>CAYOWY010000041.1:0-7257 GCA_964407805.1 uncultured bacterium
GAAAAATGCATTGCAGATTAATTACTGGACGGTGGGCGGTTTTGACGGCGCGAAGCCGGTTGAACAGGCATTGAAGGAAGTGAAGGCGATGGGGCTGGACGGTCTTGAGCTGTGTTTCGGAGCCGGCGAGTTTGCGCCCGGCATAAGCCGCAGCAGATGCATGGAAATACGCAGGTATGCCGGCAGCCTCGGTATGAAGATAGCGACCTGTGCGAGCGGGAATTACTGGAATCTTTCTCTCGCGTCAATCTCGTCGGCTGCAAGAAAGAAAGCGGTTAACTTTACAAAAGAGTACATCCAGGCGTCCGGATGGGTGGGCGCAAAATCGTGCCTTGTTATACCGGGTGCGGTCTTTGTATCATGGGATGAAAAACAGCCCGTTATCCCCTATGCGAAGGTCTGGGAGCTTTCCACCGCTTCAATAAAATCTCTCCTCCCCGTTGCGTCAAAAGCCGGCGTGACGATGGCGATGGAGAACGTCTGGAACGGGTTTCTCGCAGACCCCGTTGCGATGAAGACTTTCGTTGACCAGTTCAAGAGTAAATACGTGGGAGTCTATTTTGACGTTGCGAATTGTCTCATAAACGGGTTTCCGGAGCACTGGATTGAGATACTCGGCAAGAGGATAGCCGCAGTGCACATCAAGAATTTCAAGAGACAGGACTGCGCCGGCGGGCTTCACGGTTTCGGCGACAACCTTCTTGAGGGCGACATTGATTTCAAGGCGGTTGTAAAGGCGCTGAAGAAGACAGGATACAAGGGGCCGCTGACGGCGGAGATGATACCTTTCTCCCGCCTGCCCAATCTGGTGCTTCCGGATATGGCGCTGGCTAAGGATACCGCGAAGAAGATGTTGAAGCTATTTAGGGGATAGCCAGAACAAGACCCCTCACCTTTTAATCCTCTCCCCATGGGGGAGAGGGAAGGAGTGAGGGAGAGGAGTTATTTCTCCTGCTGGAGTTTCTTGATGCGGTCGCGGTAGTAGATTGCGTCTTCAAAGTCAAGCTGTTTTGCGGCGGCCGCCATCTTCTTTTCAAGCCGTTTCAAGGTCTGGAAAAGGTCCTTGCCGTAAAATTCTTCTTCCTCCGCGGCGCGCACCTTTTCTTTCACCTTTTTGTCTGTGCCGATTATCTCGGCGAGGCTTTTATAAATTGGCTTTTCAACCGAGCGCGGGGTTATGCCATTAAGTTTGTTATACGCCGTCTGTTTTTCCCTCCTGCGCTCTGTCTCACGCATGGCTGATTTCATCGCAGAGGTGTATTTGTCGGCGTACATCACAACTTCTCCGTCTATGCTCCTTGCCGCCCTTCCGGCTATCTGTATCAGGGATGTCTCCGAGCGGAGGAACCCTTCCTTGTCCGCGTCAAGGATTGCGACGAGGCTCACCTCCGGAAGGTCCAGCCCTTCCCGCAGAAGGTTTATCCCCACGAGGACGTCAAACTTCGCTTCCCTTAGATTCTTCAGTATCTCAACCCGCTCAAGGGTGTCTATCTCGTAATGGAGGTAATGCACCTTTATGTTAAACTCCTTAAGGTAGTCCGCTATCTCTTCGGCGAGGTGTTTGCTTATGGTTATGACAAGCGTGCGCTGTTTCTTCGCCGTCTTTTCCCTTATTCTTGAAAGCAGGTCCTGAATCTGGTCTTTTGTCGGCATCACGGTCACGGGCGGGTCAAGCAGGCCGGTCGGCCGTATTATCTGTTCCGCCACCAGGGGTGATTTTTCCCCGAGCTTGTGGACACTGCATTTCTCAAGCTCGTATTTTCCGGGGGTAGCGGATACGTATACCGCCTGGTTGACGATTTGTTCAAATTCACTGAATACGAGCGGCCTGTTGTCAAGGGCGGAGGGAAGGCGGAAGCCGTAGTTTATGAGTGTCTCTTTCCTTGACCTGTCTCCGTAAAACATCCCTCTTATCTGCGGTATCGTGACGTGCGATTCGTCTATGAAAATCAGGCAGTCTTCGGGAAAATAATCAAGAAGAACGTCGGGCCTTTCTCCTGCCGGCCTTCCGGAGATGTGGCGGCTGTAATTCTCAATGCCGTGGCAGTAACCGAGCTCCTCAAGCATCTCAATGTCGTTGAGCGTGCGCATCTCTATTCTTTCCGCTTCAAGGGGTTTGTCCGCCTTTTTAAAGAATTCAACGCGCTCCTTCATCTCTTCCTTTATGCCGCCAATCGCTTTGTGAAGTTTATCCGCAGGCGTGACAAAATGCTTCGCGGGGTATATGAGCACTTCTTTTTCCTCGGAAAGGACTCTGTTTGTCAACGGGTCGAATTTCTGGAGCTTTGCTATTTTGTCTCCCAGCAGACCGATCCGTATCCCTGTCTCCTCGTAGGAGGGGATTATCTCTATGGTACTGCCCCGGACGCGGAATTTGCCGCGGGTGAGGTCAAATTCATTGCGCTCGTACTGCGTTTCAACCATCCTTTTCAGTATGGACTTCCTGTTTATCTCCTGTCCCAGGGCAAGACGGAGCATCATCGCCCTGTGGTCTTCCGGGCTGCCTATGGGGTATATGCAGGATACGCTCGCTACGATAATCACGTCCCTTTCCGAAAGCAGGGCGCTCGTGGCGGCCAGCCGCAAGCGGTCAATGTCCTGGTTGATTGAAGCGTCTTTTTCAATGTATGTGTCGGTGGAGGGGATGTATGCTTCGGGCTGGTAATAATCGTAGTAGCTTACGAAATACCGGACTCTGTTCTCCGGGAAGAATTCCCTGAATTCTCCGTACAGCTGGGCGGCAAGCGTTTTGTTGTGCGAGATGACGAGAGACGGCCGGTTGACCGCGGCGATGACGTTCGCCATCGTAAATGTTTTGCCGCTTCCCGTAACCCCCAGCAGTATCTGCTCCTTTTTCCCTTTAGCAAGGTTTCCGAGGAGAGTCTCAATCGCCCCCGGCTGGTCTCCCTCCGGCTTATATCCGGAAACGAGCTTGAATTTGTCCATGAATATCAATTATACCTTGAAACCGGCTGATATTAAGAGTTTGCGGCGTTTCTTGAGGATAGGAATTCAGGAAGTTTCCTGTCAAGATAGTATTTGGCCTCTTCATAAACGTCGCTGTACGGATAAAAGACGACTATCTGCATGAATGCGGAGCCGGCTTTAGCGTAATCTCCCCTCTCTATGAAGATTTTTCCTATTGCGAGAAGGGCGTTGTCAGCGAGTTTACTAAGGGGATAATTCAATACGAAGTTTTTGAAAGCGGTGAAGGCGGCTTCTTTTTCACCTCTTTCATCAAGAGAAACAGCGATGGCGTACTGAATTTTTTCGTCCATTACCGTTTCGGGATATTTACCGGCAAGTTCCGCATAGTATCTCGCGGCAAGTGTCCTGTCGGAATAAAAAGCGTTTGTTATCTTTTCCCTGCCGCGTTCTATCTCCCCCGATTCTTCCATTGTGCGCTGTACAAACCGCCTGCCTCCGAGAAGGTTGAAAAGGACATTTTCGCCCAGCTGTACGTTTTCCCTGAACTTCGCTTCCCTGTAAAGCTTTGTCCCCAGACCTATCACAACGCCGTAAACGAAACCCGCGAAATGAGCGCCGAAAGCGACAGAGCCGGCAGTTACGCCCTTTGCCGTGAGCATGGCGGAGAAAGCCTGCTGAAGGAACCAGAAGGCAAGCCAGACCGCCGCGTACAGCTTGAATTCCCCGAATTTGATTATGAAAATAAAAAGCCATAAGAAATACTTGAAGGTTATCCTGCTGCGGGGGAAAAGAACGGCGTAAGCTCCAAGAATAGCCGAGATTGCGCCCGAAGCTCCGATCGTAGGGGTACCGCGCATGGAGTCCGGCACCATGGCTGAGTAAAGAAGCATGGAAAATATACCGGCCGAGAGGTAAAAAAGAAGGAACGGCAGTCTGCCCCAGCGGTCTTCTATGTTGTTGCCCAACAGCCAGAGATACCACATATTGAATCCGACATGGAGAATTCCGCCGTGCAGAAACATGGAGGTAATAAGAGTCAGCAGGGAAAAACGGGAAGGAATGAACCCGTATTTCATTATGATTTCTTCATAGCGGCCGCCGGAGGCGTGCAGGAGGAAGAGTGCGACGTTGATTATAATGAATAATGCGGCGATTATGGGGAATTTCTTTACCCTGAATTCGTCTCTTAAAGGGAAAAAGAAAAACATTATAGTTTGAAGAGCCCCTTAAATCCCATAAAAGCGAGGCTCATGAGGCCGGTCAGTATGAAGGCTATCGGAACTCCTCTGAAATTTACGGGGATGGGCGCCGAGTCCACTCTCTCCCTGATGGAAGCAAAAAGAACTATTATGAAGCAGTAGCCGAATGATATTCCGAATGCAAATACAAGGTTCTGGATGAAGGAAAGCTGGTAATCAATGCCCAGAAAGGCGGAAGCGAGTATTGCGCAGTTTGTGGTGATTAAAGGAAGATATATGCCGAACGCCTTGTAAAGAGCGGGGACTTTTTTTCTTATTATTATCTCTTCAAACTGTACGAATGATGCGATTGTCAGGATGAATGCCGCAGTTCGCAGGTATTCCAGGTGGAATGGAATCAGAAGATATCTGTATACAGCCCAGCTTATACTGCAAGCCATGACAGTGACAAATACTACTGCGGCTCCCATGCCGACCGAAGATTTGAGGTTAGTTGATATCCCTATAAAGGAGCAGAGCCCGAGAAATCTTATGAGAAGTATGTTGTTGACAAGAAACGCCGAAAGGAATATAAGTCCGAGATTTGACTGGTTCAGCATTTGTTTTTTCTCCCTATGCTGTTCTTCAGAGCCATTAAGAATCCTATAACAAGGAATGCGCCCGGGGGCATAATCATTATAAGAAACGGAGTGTAATTCTTGCCCATGATGTTTGTACCGAAGACCGTTCCCTGTCCCGGAATCTCTCTCAAGGCGGCTATTACAAGTATTGCAAGGGTAAAACCTATGCCCATGCCCAGTCCGTCAAGGGCGGAGTTGATGATATTGTTTTTTGAGGCAAATGCTTCGGCTCTGCCCAGCAGTATGCAGTTTACCACCATGAGAGGGAGGTATACTCCGAGGTTGCGGTGCAAAGGGGAAAGGAACGCCGCCATTGAATAATCAACGACGGTTACAAAGGTAGCTATGACGACAATGAATACCGGTATTCTTATGTGGGGCGGCACCCACCTTCTTATACAAGATACGGTGATATTTGACCCTGTGAGCACAAATATAAATGCCGCTCCCATTCCGAAAGCATCTTTCAGTGAAGAGGAGACGGCTAAAAGCGGGCAGAGTCCAAGCATAATAAAAAATATCGGATTCTCTTTCCAGATGCCCATATAGAAACTTTTGAAATTTATCAGCTTTTTCATTTTTCCGCCCCGCTTAATTTTTCCTGCAGTCCGCTTTTCTTTCCTGCACCAACTTCGGACGATGTTGTTGCGCCCGTGCGTCGGGATTTTCATTTTCCATATAAAGAGGAGTATCGGAAATTCCCTTCAATTTTCCCTGCAGTTTTCTTATCCCGTCCGCAACGGCCCTTGATGAAATTGTCGCGCCGGTTATTGCGTCAATAGTCCCTTCGGCGTTGTCCTTCTTCAAATATAGAGAAATTCCCGTTTTTTCTTTAAACTGGTCCAGAAATCCCATTCCCGTTATTTTTGAGCCGAGCCCCGGAGTTTCTGTGTGGGAGAGGATTCTTACCCCTTTCACTTTCAGTTCGCCGTCTATCCCGACTTTTATCGCTATGGGGCCGCCGTAACCGGCTGAAGTTACGTCAAATACCCGGCCTGTGATATTTCCGTCCGCGTCATAGACTTCCACAAAAGTAATATCATCTTTATTTATGGCATCTGAAAACTTTGCTCCTTCTGAAAAAATCTCCCTGTTTATCCGTGCCGCTTCAATTTTTTTCTGCCCTTCAATACGCGGTTTGGTGGCTCCGTACAGCCATGATAAAAGACAGCCGGACATAAGAGAAACTGTGAGAAGTACAAGAATTCCGGTAATTATCTCTTTTTTGTTCATTTCTTAACTCCCCCGGGATTTTTCGGGGAAAATCCGAATTTTTTCGGCAAGGTATATTTATCAATAAAGGGGACAAACATATTCATGATCAATATGGAGTACGCCACGCCTTCGGGATAACTGCCTTTCAATCTTATAAGGAAGGTTATTATTCCGCAGCCGGCTCCGAATACCAGTTTTCCTCTTCCTGTCATTGGGGAAGTGACGTAATCCGTTGCCATAAAGAAAGCTCCGAGTATCAATCCTCCCGCCATTATCTGAAAAAGCGGGGCTTGTCCCGTGAGGGCCGAAAAAAACGCTACCGTCAGAATATATGATACCGGTATGTGCCAGGTTATTATCCTGCGGATAAGAAGGAAAATTCCTCCCATCAGCAGAAGAAGCGTGCACGTTTCTCCTATGCATCCCGCCCTGTTGCCAATGAGCATGTCCCACAAGGAAGGGAGCTGTGTATCAAGGTTTTCCTTGATTATTCCCAGGGGCGTTGCGGTTGAAATCGCATCCATCCTGTATGAAAGTGGTGCGGTGAACTGCGTCATTTCCAGGGGGAACGATGCGGTGAGTATTGCCCTTGCGGTGAGCGCCGGGTTCAAGATGTTGTACCCAAGCCCTCCGAAGAGTTCCTTTGCGAGGAATATTGCCATGAAACTTCCGACCGCCGCCATCCACAGAGGTATTGCCGGCGGAAGGACGAATGCGAGCAATATTCCCGTTACGACGGCACTGCCGTCATAAATCTTTATTGTTTTGCCGAATACACGCTGGCTTAGTATTTCGCTTACGATGCAGGAGAGAATACAGACGAGTACGACCTTAAGAGCTGCGAATCCGAAGAAATATACGCTTCCAGCAAGCGCCGGCATAAGAGATATTATCACGCCCCACATGATACGCGAAGTTGTTTCACTTCCATGTATGTGCGGCGCCCATTTCAGTTCAGACATTGTTTCTCCTCGTTTCGGCTTTTGCCCACTTAAACAGTTCAACCATCGGCCTCTTTGCCGGGCACACATAACTGCAGCAGCCGCATTCAATGCAGTCCGCAACGTTAAATCTGCCGCATCCTTCCCAGTTTTTATTTTCGGCGCACCTGCTCAATTCGGCCGGGACAAGTTGCATCGGGCATGCTTCAATGCATCTTCCGCACCTGATGCAGGGATGTATCTCTTCAGGCAGTTCCTCATCGGGAAGTATCAGTATTCCCGTAGTGCTCTTTATTACCGGCGTGTTCGCCGAATGCAGGTTGACGCCCATCATGGGCCCGCCTATTACTACTC
>CAYOWY010000042.1:0-7141 GCA_964407805.1 uncultured bacterium
ATACAAGCGTCTGCCATGCTCCGCTAATATATCCGCCTTTAAACCCTAGGGGCATTTTGAACGGCTCTATGTCGAAATTCAGATTCACCTTTTTTATCCTCATGGCTTTTCTCCCCGCATAAAATCTTTAGATTATGATTTATTTGCTTGAAGTTATATAATACAACATATATGCAAACTACTCAAAACTCCGCACTTCTGTTAAGTTTTACGGCGGGATTATTGTCCTTCGCCAGCCCGTGCATACTGCCGTTGATTCCCGCATATCTTTCATACATTACGGGCGCTTCCATTGAGAATCTGAAGTCGGGCGGGGTGTACAAAAAGAATATTTTACTTTCTTTTCTCTTCGTGCTGGGATTTACTGCGGTATTCACAATACTCGGAGCATCGGCAACATGGCTGGGCAGGCACATGCTGATGAAACAGGATATTATAAGAAAGACGGGAGCGGTAATAATCGTATTGTTCGGCCTGCATCTTGCGGGCATCCTGAAGATTAAGCCGCTGTACAGGCAAAAAAAGATAACCGCAGGAAAAATCTCCGGAGGCTATGCGGGAGCTTTTATCATAGGCATGGTGTTCGCTTTCGGCTGGACTCCGTGCGTCGGGCCTGTGCTCGCTTCAATTTTAATCTTGGCTTCTGCGGAGGAATCCCTGTCGAGAGGAATACTTCTGCTTTTTTTCTATTCAATGGGTATAGGCCTGCCTTTCGTAGTTACGGCAATGTTTTTGAATAAAGCCCTCTCCGCATTTGCAGGCATCAAGAAACACTACAGGAAAATAGAAACCGCAACGGGCATTCTTCTCATCGCCATCGGAATTTTGATGTTCTTCAACAAATTCCGTCTTTTTATCAACCTATGAATCGCTATTTCTTCAGGACGGAACACTTTTTTAAAAATCCTACTTCCGGCAGTCTTCCGACAAGAGGCTTTGCGTAATTAATAAAATCCGCAGTGACATCATTGCCTGCCTTGTTTATAAATGAGGCCGGCATACTTCTCGTATTTTTAGCCACCTTGTTAAGATTCACCAGCTCAAAATAGGCGGCGTACTTTTTCCCGGGTTTTCTCTTTATGGCTACAGAGCCGTCCATATTGCCGGATACGGCATACCTTACTGCAAGCTTGCCTGCGTCAAAAGCTTCTTTTGCGTCAACTTCGGAGGATATACCCGGGAAAGACCTCTGCAGGTATCCGAATGTATCTGCTCTCACACGGCCTATTTTCAACTCCTGTTTTATCATGTCTGCAAGTAAATCGCCCAGTACGCCTGTTCCGCTCAATTGTACGTTTCCGTGAGTATCCACTTCCTTTGTAAACTTAGAAGCTATGGCTTCCCCTTTCTCATCCGAAATTCCTTCGGAAACGGCTATAAGGCACCTGCCGAATTTTGAATAGGCCTTTTCAACATCCTTTAGGAACTGCTCTTTTGTAAAGGGTCTCTCCGGGAAATATATAAGATGCGGGCCGTCCGTTTCGTTAACCCTCGCAAGAGCTGATGCGGCGACGAGAAACCCCGCATGCCTTCCCATAACAACGTCTATCTTTACGCCCGGAAGAGACATGTTATCCTGATTGTCGCCCATAACAGCCATAGCCACGAATTTTGCCGCACTTCCGTAACCGGGAGTATGGTCGTTTTCCAGAAGGTCATTGTCAATAGTCTTCGGTATGTGAAAACACCTGAACTCATAATTTACTTTTTTGGCGGTTTCATTAAGTATATTTGTTGTTTCGGCCGAATCGTTTCCGCCTATATAAAAGAAATATCTTACGTCGTATTTCTGCAGCATTCTGAAAATAATTTCACAGTCCTGTGCATTGGGTTTCTTTCTTACACTGCCCAGGGCAGAACAGGGGGTAGCCGCAACTTTGGCAAGGTTTGCGGATGTTTCCTTCCTCAAATCCACAAATCTCTCATCAATCACGCCCTTTATTCCGTTGAGCGAACCGTAAATTCCTTTTATCTGTTTATGTTTCTTAGCCTCAATTACCGCTCCGACAAGACTCTGGTTGATTACAACCGTGGGCCCGCCGCTCTGCGCAACCATCATATTACCTTTCAATTTCTCGCTCATTTCTTCCTCCATGTTTTCCGTTTATTATAAACCAAACACTATTACAAATCCATTACTTACCAGTTACAAGCCGTTCTTTTCCCTGTACGAATTCACTGTGTCCCTTATAATACGGTATTCCTTTTCCGTCATTTTGCGTATTCTTTCTTTTACAAAAGCCCTTTTTTTTATCATATATTCTGCCTGATACAGACACGGAATTCCGAGATTCGCCTGTTCTTTCAGCAATTCCTCCGTATCTTCCCTTACACTGAAGCGCAATGCCCCGTCAGTATCAATAACGGCGTGGGGCAGGCCTGCCCGTATTACTTCGGCGCGCCAGCGCATAGTATGCACAGGGTCGCCCCTGAAGGTATACAGATCTCCCAGTCTGACCATGTCACAGCAGTCCGAAAGGTATGGATTGGCTCCGTAAAGGTCTATCAAGGCATCGGGTTTTACGGACTTAGCCGCATCGTACATTAATTTAAGATATTCATGCAAAAATTCAAAGCCGTACAAATTGCCGTGTGAACGAAGCCCTTTTCCTCCCGGCAGAACATTCGTCCCGTCAATCTTGAGACCATCTGCATTGTAACAGCCTTGCCCATCTCCAAGCATACGCCTGACCATCTTGCGCGCATATTCCCTGTAACCCGGGTGCGTTGCATCGGCCATAACCGGTTTGCCCTTACGCAAGACGCACCATTCCTCCGGGAAATCCGTCCCTCTCCACGCGTCAATCCAGAGCACAACGCGGTAGCTCCGGCTGTGAAGCTCATCAATAAAAGCTCTCATATCAGGGAATCTGGAAGTATCTGCACCGTTGGAACTTTCATCCTTCTGCCATCTGGCATCAATTATGACCGTACCGAACCGTATGCCTTTTTTTTCGAAAATATTAAGCCACCTGCGCACATTTTTTTCGCTTACCTTGTTGAAATAATCGCCGCCGCTCTCCATCTCCTGCCGCCCGGCAGGGGTCTGCTTATCCATGCGGCCGAGAGCTACCTGTTCATGCCACGTGCAAAATATCGGTTCCCTCCACCATTTCACATTCAGGATTTTTCTCTTTGCCGCGCACCCCCGGCTGTATATCCTTTTGCAATAAGAACGGAGACAGTCATGCTCGTCTTTCCCTGCAAAAAGCTCGATTTTCGGAGAAACCCATTTACCGTTCACCTTCTCTTCTCCGGAATAATCCAGTGTAACCGCCTGCGTGCCGACAATGCTGTCCTGAACATCGGAACGATTCATATTAAAAGCCACGGTCTGGAATCCGTACCTACCCGGCATTGCAAACAGTCCCGCTCCTATCCATCCTGCCTGTCTTCTTTCTCCGAAAGCGAACATAAGAGGTCCCGTATTCAAAGCACTGCCCCACAATTCCGTAAGATTGCCGGCAGAAATTCCTGTAAACTCCGAAGGATGCGAGTAAGGTTTATCAATAAAATTCGGACACGCGACGTAAACGCTTCCGAAACCCGGGACGCATGCAAGTTCTTCTCCGTCCACGGTACCGCTGAAATAGGTCAGACGGGAAATACTGCCTTTCCCCTCTACTTCAATCCAGTGGACCAAACGCCCGTTCTCAAACCTGTAATGGTGTTTTTTGCTCTTCCACAGCGAACTTCTCCACATAACCTCCGCCTGCCACGACTTCCCTTTCTTTTTGTATGTGATGCGGGATAACTCGCATTTTTCCAGCAGGTTCTCTTTATCTGCGGATGAAGCAATCGATATCCAGAAATAAACGCTGCTGCCGGGAACCGTCATCCTTATCTGTCCGGCATCTTTATTAAACTGTGCTTCCAGTTTCACAATCTTTTTCTCCTGTGATTAAAACCGTCATGGTTCCAAGAGCTCAAAGCCTGTTTCTTTATCATTCACCCTGCGTCCTGTTGTTTTAATTTCCAAAAATACAACCTCTCCCACCTGCCAGATTTGTATTCCCGGCCTTATACAGCCGGTGACGCTTCTGTCTTTCCTTCCCATGGAAGCGTGCATGTGCAGTTTCGCTTTTCCTTCTTCGTCGCGGAAAAGCGTTCCCACGCCGGCTATCTCATGCACTCCCTCCAGATGGAAAAGAAGCGGGTTCACAGGCCTCTCTTCAGCGGATGAAGGGCCGACCACAACCTTGCCGCCTGAACGCACGCCCCCAACGAGTATGCACATACCACCTTCAATTCCGTTATCGTCGGCAAATTTCTCCAACGATGACGGCAGTACGTCTCCGTCCTCCAGCCGGATAACAAAAATCCGTCCAACCTCTGCTTTTGAATATTTCATCTTGAACACCCTCCCTTATTTTTTTGTTATTTTATCATATAACGGAAAGAAATCGGGAATATAAATTTACAGGGCTTAATTATCGCCAGAAATATTCTCAAACAAAAAATTGTTCTTAATGGCCCAACTTAAACTCTTTTCAGATTTCATGATGTCGATAAGTCATTAGCCGGATTGCCATTGTTACTCTATATACAGCTAAGTCAGAAGAAACGTCCTTTCAGCAATATCATATGTATATTATTTGACATTCTTGAATTTTCAGGAGTAGAATAAAAGTATTGCGGAATGAAATCGATGTCGATTAATCTTGTCTATTGCAAATAGAAAGGAGGCGGTAATTATGGGTAACTTCACAGGTCATTGCATGAAATGCAGGGCAAAGAAGGAATTTGAGGGCGAGGAGGTAATAAAAGATACGAAGAAAGGCCAGGTCAAATTCGTAACAGGGCCATGCCCCGACTGCAAAGGTCCGATTTGGAAAATAATCGGCAGAATAATCAACAAATAATCAACCCTGATTTAGCACGCAAAGGGATTTTTATGTTGAAGAAGATATTGGTTGTTATATGCCTGTTCCTATTCAACCCCGTCTCAATCTTCCCTGCTGTCAATATAAAAACTCTGCCGGAAGCAGAAAAAGCTCTCCTTAATTCCACTGACCCATGGGGTCTTGCATTCAGTGACCAGATTATACGTTTTCAAACTTATTTCCTTCATGATAACCGGACTGATTTTGTTCTGGGTATTCAGAATAACCTTGAAAAAATATTCAGGAACAAATACTGGTTCCGCGGAGAAGTTTTCAATCCCGAAAACGCCGGTACCGCAAAACCGATCTGGGCGGTAACAGGCGGAACCGCAAGTTTTCAGGTGGCCGTCCTGCCAAAAACCGGAGCGGAAGAATTAAACTATGAGATTCAACTATCATCCCCGGTAGAAAGCGAGGTTTACCGTGAGGAATTCGTTAAACTGCCCGGCAGGGATTATCCCAGGGTGAACAGCGAATACTGGCCCGACCCTCTTATACCGGAAAACACTGCGACTGTTTCGGGAACCGACCTTGCCGTTTTTCTCGTGGAATTGAAAATACCCGCGGATTTTGACAAGACCGGATTTTCATGCCGGATAACAGTGAAAAATACAAACGGGAGCAAGATATCATGCAATGTTCCAGTTGAAGTGGTAAAACTTCAAATAGCGCCGAAGAGATATCCGTTGGTCGCATGGTTTGAAAATAAAAACCTTTCCGATGCACAGTTTAGACAAATGTGCTTTCTTGCCCTGGAACATCATCTTCAACCTCTAACCGGTAATTATCTGAAAAAACTCTGGAACTACGATAAACCGCAGGAATTTGATGATTTTTTCCAATTTCTCCTTGATAACGGACAGTCTGTAATTGAAATACCCGAACCGGGAGAAAGCATGTATCTTCACCTGAAAGAAAAAAACTGGCTCAAGAATTGCATGGTTTACAGCAATGCGGACGAACCTTCGGCAGAAATGTTCATGGAGAGAAATATTCCCTATGCCGCAAAGATCAGGGATAAGTATAAGGGTTTGAGAATATTCCTTGCTTCAGAATACCATGCGGATATGGACAGGGGTTGCGATATCTGGCTGACCGACCTTTCCAGTTCTACATACAACCCTGCCGAATTCAAAATTCCCTCAAACCCTGAACTCTGGCATTACTATTGTCATCTGCCTATAAGATACCAGATGCGCGCTCCTCTAACTATGGCTCCCAATATGCTTATTGACAACGCCGCGCTGGAACACAGGCTGGCTCTCTGGATGTCTTGGTACTATAAAGCAAAGGGTGTTTTGATATGGTCAGGGAACAACGGCTGGAATGTACTGGCGGAAAGTTTCTGGCAGGAAATGGTAATACCGGATAAAACTTCTAATTACCCCTATGCCGGAATACATAACGGAAATGGTTTTCTGGTCTATCCTCCCAGGGAAAAAGCTGGAAAAGTCCTCCCTTCTCTTCGTCTCAAGATTTTAAGGGACGGAATGGAAGATATTGCAATAATGGAAGCAGTGAAAAGAAAATATGGTGCAAGAACAGCTTCAAAGTTAACCTCTCCCGTACCCGAAGTCTTTATCCATACCCACTATTACGACAGCCTTCCCGAAAAGCTTCTGAAAAAGAGGGAGTCCATCCTGAAAAATCTACGCCGCAAATTAAAACAGACCAATTATATCTCTTTCATAAAAGTTTCCTTCCGGACATCCGCGCTTTCCAAGCATTTTTTGACATGAAGAGCCTTTCAGGGTATAATACAGCTGGAGGCAGAACAATGGGAACGCAGAAGTTCTGCCTTACAATGCAATATACCCAGGGAGCAGGTCTGAATGGACACGCAAGAGCTTTTCAGAAAAATAGCTCTCCTTAAAAATGAAAGCCTTCTTGTTGACTGCCATGTAATAAAGGGAAAGATTGTAGATATTTACAAGACCGGAGAAATAATTTACAAACTTGAACCCGACTCGTCATTCCACACTTCAGGCATGGAATAGCACGGAACTCTCTTTTTCAACGCAATGGGAGAAAGCTGTTTTGTCTTCGGCAAGATATTCTTCCAGCCGCCTCAAAAGATTGTACTGATTCCCAGGGGGCCGGTGGGTGTTAACAAGCGTGGCGAAATGCGTGCGGACACTCCTGCCCTTCCCGCAGAGATATCCACACACCGCGGACTTGTGAACTTCAAAACCAGGGGCACTATATTAAATCTATCGCTAAAAGGAGCGTCAGTGTTGACTCCAATAGAACTAAAGGGC
>CAYOWY010000043.1:0-7050 GCA_964407805.1 uncultured bacterium
GTTGTTGGCTTTCTTTATTTCCGATACGGAAACGTTGTATTTCCTGCTGATTGAAGACAGCGTATCGCCCTTTTTCACCGAATGATAAGTGGTGTCGTATCCCCACCTTGCGGAAGCGGTTGCTGTCGCTTCCTTTTTGCCGGCGGAGGATTTATTGGAGGCTTTTACAGCCGTCTTGCTTTCAGTTTTACTTTCGATTTTCTTTACGGCAAGTTTTTGCTGCGGGTATATGACGGATGATTGAAGATTGTTGAGTCTTTTGATATTGGTTGCAGTAGTGTTATATTTCCGCGCCACCGAAGAAAGGTTTTCTCCCTGTTTTACGTAGTGATACTGCGTTATCTGGTCAGAATAAAGGTGCGAGCAAACAAGCAGAAAAAGCATTAAGCAAACGTCATATCTTATTCTCATCATCCCCCCTTTTTTCTGAATTTAACGGAAATATTTTTGCTATCTCCTTCCTTTTCTTCTCAAAATACTCGTCTATCTTGCAACGCAGTCCTTCCATGTTTTCAATGGTTAGAATCCGCTGTTCAAGCTTTTCCTGCTCTTCAAGAATCGTCCTTAGGGCGTCAGCAATCGGGTCAGGCAGTTTTGCATGGTCCAGGTCAATTCTCTCTCTCTTGTATTCTCCCACTATCCTGCCCGGAACCCCCACAACCGTTGCACACGGAGGCACGTCTTTAATGACGACCGAGCCCGCCCCGATTTTTGAGTTTTTTCCAAGCGTTATGGCACCGAGCACGACCGCTCCGGCTCCTATAACAACATTGTCTTCAATGGTCGGATGCCGCTTCTTTTTTTCTGTTGACGTTCCTCCGAGGACTACCCCCTGGTAAAGAAGCACGCCGTCCCCTATTTCGGCCGTTTCTCCTATTACAACGCCCATTCCGTGGTCTATAAAAAACCTCCTGCCTATCTTTGCGCCGGGGTGTATTTCTATCCCCGTCAGCATCCTGCTTGTGTGTGAAAGAAGCCGCGCTATGCTTTTGTTCCCGCTTATCCATAAAGCATGGGAAATCCTGTGCATAAAAAGCGCATGAAGCCCGGGATAGGACGTAAGCACCTCAAATATATTCCTTGCCGCCGGGTCTTTTTCAAAGACCGTTTTCACATCTTCTTTTATTTTACCAAACATATATATCTCTTTTCAAGCCTGATTTAAAAAACTCCCGGATTTTCAAAGAGTTCCTTGAACCGCTTATAGAACAATCCCGCGTAAGAACCGTCAATCACCCTGTGGTCAAAAGAGAAAGAGACGTTGGTTATCCATCTCACTTCGGGTTTATCTTCAATTACAAGAACCTCTTTTCCCAGCTTTCCCACACCCATAATCGCGGTTCCCGGCGGGCTGATTATCGGTTGGAAATTTTCCACTCCGTACATCCCGAGGTTGGATATGACAAAACCGGCGTTTCTCATGTCTTCTTCCGAGAGCCTGCTTGTGCGCGCTTTCTCAATCAGGCTTTTTCTCTCTTCACTTATCTGTGCTATATCCTTCTTCTCGCATTCCCTTAAAACAGGAACGACAAGCCCCTGCTCTACCGATACCGCAAGCCCGATGTTCACCGCCTGATATATCCGTATCTCGCCGTTGACGAGGCGTGCGTTTATCAGCGGGTATTCCTTTATCGCCCTTGCGGCGGTATATATGATGAAATCGGTATAGGTGAGTTCAACACCCTGTTTTTTCTTCTGTCCTCTTATATTTACTATGCCGTCGCTGATGAACTTGCCCTGAAAGTAGTAGTGAGGTATTTCCCTTTTGCTCTCGGCAAGGCGTTTTGCGATTATTTTTCTCAACGGCGTCCATTCCTGAATGGTATATTCAACGCTTTCTGCAGTTTTCGCCGGCGCTCCCTTTGAAGCAATGTATTCCAGAACGTCCTTCTTTTCAATTCTGCCTTCAGGACCTGAACCTGCGACCAGCGAGATATCCACACCCGCTTCTTCCGCTGTCTTTTTTGCAAGAGGGCTTGCTTTTATTCTGCCCGAAACTGCGGGTTCAGTCTGTTTCTGCGAGGAATCGTCAGCGCCGGAATCAGTCGTTTCTTCCTTCTTTTCCTCCGCTTTTGCCGCCTCTGGAGCGGGCGCAGCAACCGGCGCTTTTTCCTCCGGGTTGTCTGAAGTGTATCCTATGACCGATGTTACTGGGATAGGATCTTCCGAGGGTTCATATAGTTTCTTGATAAGATATCCGTCATGAAGCGCTTCGACCTCAAAGTTTGTTTTGTCGCTCATAACCTCAAAAAGCACGTCACCCTTTTCAACCTTCTCTCCCTCGTTCTTTTTCCATGAAACGATGTATCCTTCCTCCATCGTCTCGCCGAGCTTTGGCATAATTATTTCTTTTATCATTTTCTACCTCTTAAGCATTTTTCTTACAGCCGAGCATATTTTATTCGCATCGGGAATTGCCATCTTTTCCAGTACGGGGCTTTTGGGCATGGGGACGTCTTCTCCCGCAACCCGAATTACAGGTCCGTCCAGCAAATCAAATGCCTTCTCCATTATCTGTGCGGTTATCTCCGCTCCCGTCCCGCCCGTCTTACAGTCTTCCTCCACGATAACAGCCCTGTTTGTTTTGGAAATGGATTTTATGACGGTATCCATATCCATAGGCAAAAGGGTGCGCAGGTCTACTATCTCCGCTGAAATGCCTTCCTTTTCAAGGACTTTTGCGGCTTCCATGCATGCGAAAAGCATCTTTGAATATGTTATAAGCGTTACGTCGGAACCTTCCCTCTTTATCTCCGCCGCTCCTATGGGGATTGTATACTCTCCCTCGGGAACAGCGCCTTTTGCGTTATAGAGCATTTTGTGCTCAATGAACACAACCGGGTTATTCTCCCTTATGGAGCTTTTAAGAAGTCCCTTTGCGTCGTAAGGCGTCGCCGGCATGACAACCTTTATGCCCGGGATGTGTATCAGCCACGACTCAAGCGACTGGGAATGGTGCGCTCCCAGAGTCCTTCCCGCTCCTCCTTCTGTCCTTATGGTAAGAGGCACGGTGCACTTGCCTCCGAACATATAGCGTATCTTCGCCGCCTGGTTGTTAAGCTGTTCAAGGCACAAGCCGATGAAGTCAATGTACATGATTTCCGCAACCGGCCTCATGCCTGTCAGTGCCGCTCCGAGCCCTACGCCCACTATTGCATTTTCAGAAATCGGCGTATCAAGCACTCTCTCATCGCCGTATTTTTTCCATAGGTCGGCGGTTACGCCGTACGCGCCCCCGTAAACTGCGATATCCTCGCCCAGAAGGAAAACGTCCGGGTCTCTTTCCATCTCTTCCGCCAGCGCTTCGTTAAGCGCCTGTCTGTAAGTTATCTCCCTCATGCTTCTCCTCTCTTTTGCATACGGCCAGCGCATTTTGTCATTGCGAGCGTTTCTTTGCGCGGCAATCTCAACCTTATTTCTTGCCCTCATATTGAGGGACGTTCTTTACACATATAAATCCGTATACAATTCTTCAGGTTCCGGATACGGACTCTTTATTGCGAAATCAACAGCTTCTTCCATTTTCTTTGTGACAAGCTCCTCAACTTCTTTGATTTCTTCCGCGGTAAGGACTCCCTGCTCCGCCATCTTTCCGGAGAAAAGCTTTATCGGATCCCTGTCACGCCAGAATTTCTCCTCTTCCCTCGTCCTGTAAGCCCTCGTATCGCTTCTGCTGTGGCCGTAGTATCTGTATGTGTTTGCCACTATGAAGCTCGGTCCTTTTCCGCTTCTTGCGTATTCAATCCATTTTTCCGCCGCTTCCCTGACCGCGAGAACGTCCTGTCCGTCAACCGTTTCAGAGGGGATGTCAAAACCGAGCGCTTTCTTTGAAAGGTCTTCCACGGCGCTTGCACGCTTTACAGATACGCTCATCCCGTAAAGATTGTTTTCGCATACGTACACAACGGGAAGCTTCCATAAAGACGCCATGTTTAAGCATTCAAAAAAGATTCCGTTGTTGCTCGCACCGTCACCGAAGAAGCATACGACTACCTGCCCGGTTTTTTTGATTTTTACCGACAGTCCCGCGCCGGTTGCTATCCCCAGGCTTCCCGCAACAATCCCGTTTGCTCCAAGGTTGCCCTTTGACACATCGGCAAGGTGAAGAGACCCGCCCTTGCCTTTGCATACGCCGGTTTTCTTTCCGAGTATCTCGGCCATCAGCGCTTTCAGGTCTCCGTCCTTGGCAACGGCGTGTCCGTGCCCCCTGTGCGTGCTGGTGATGTAATCGTCGGGTTTCAGCATGGATATTACGCCTGTTGCAACCGCTTCCATGCCGGCGTAAAGATGGGAACCTCCTTCAGCTATGTTCTTTGCAAGGAGTTCCATTATCATGTCTTCAAACTGCCTTATCTCCATCATCTGTCCGAGGAGTTTCTTCGCGAGTTCCTTATCCATGTTCATCTTTTTGTCCTGTCCTTTCCGTTCCCTGTTTATTTGTCATTGCGAGTGTTTTTCACGCGGCAATCTCAGAGATTGCTTCGTCGTATAAAGCATCCCTCATAATGACAACGTGACTAAACTTTTTACGGTCTAATTACTATTTTCAGCCCTTCTTTCTTCTCCGCTTTTTCAAGCCCTTCCCTTATGTTATCAAGAGAGAAAGTGTGCGTAATGTATTTTTTTGCATGAACTCTGCCGGCGGCGATTAAATCAAGCGCTATCCTGTTGTGTATCGGATTTGAACCGTGCGTACCCGTGACGAAAAACTCGCCGTAATGAAGAAGGTTGCTGTTGAAGTTTATGAAAGGCTTTTCTTTGGGAAGCCCTCCGAAATAATTCACCGAACCTCTCTTCGCCACCAGTTCCAGCGCCAGTTCCTGGGGCTGGGGAATCCCCACCGCTACTATGACTCTGTCGGCCATCCGCCCTTCGGTAAGCTCCGCAACTGTTTTCTTTATGTCTTGTTTGCTCATGTCCACCAGAATACTTCCGGTGAACTGCGCCATTTTAATGCGTTCGGGAGAGATATCTGCAAGTATAACCCTTCCTGCGCCGGTGCACGCCGCATATTCGGCGTGGAAACATCCTATCGGCCCTGCACCGAGGATAAGCACGGTATCGCCTACCCCTACCCGGCTAAGAAACTGGCCGTTTATGACGCATGCGAGCGGTTCCGCTATTGACGCCTCCTCAAAGGATACGCCTTCGGGAATTTTATTGACGCAGCCGTTTCGCACCGCGTCTTCCGGAACAACCATGTATTCGGCAAAACCGCCGTTGTAGTGGTAGCCTATCGCTTTCAGGTTGTCGCACATTGACTGGTATCCCTTCCTGCAGTAATAACACCTGCCGCAGGGGATTGCCGGTGCAACCGCAACATTATCGTTCTCTTTGAATTCTTTTACGTTTTTTCCCGCCGCCGTGACAGTTCCGCTCAACTCATGGCCCGTTATTCTGGGAAAGATGATGTGTTTGTGCCCGTGGTGGAAAACCTTGATGTCCGTACCGCAGATGGCGCAGGCGCGGACTTTAATGAGAAGTTCATTGTCTGCCGGAGCGGGTATCGTAAGTTCTTCTAAGGAAAGGTCCTCAGGTTTTTTCAAAACCGCCGCTTTCATCATGGATGCCATTATAATCCTCTGTTATTCTGTTCAGTACCTTTTCTTCGCTGATGCCGGAGATTTCCTTGAGCACAAAAAGAACCCCTTTACCCCTTAAAATCTCCTGCATTTCAACCGCTTTTAAATCATACGGATAATTATAACATAAACAGCAGGCCATCACAAAACAGATATTTTCCGGAAAAATATCATGTGACAGGCATAGCTTTATCGCGCCCGCTATCCGGTCATTCGCCCCTATTTTTCTCAAGGGGTCGCGCCCTACCCTGTAAACAGTGTCGCCCAGCAGTTTATTGCCGAACCTTTTGATAAGGTCGGTTATGTAATTTTCAATCTCGGCAGTATCAAACCTATGTTTTTTCATAAGAGCGGATTTAGCTTCGTTCATCACCCCGTCAAGAACCTTTTTTATATCCCCGTCCTCAAGCGTCTCCCATATGTATTGGTATCCTTTCAGATAACCTGTATATGCGAGGCAGGCATGCAGAAGATTGTGCATGAATAATTTCAGTTCTTCATACGGAAAAAGATTTTCAACGGGATAAAAGCCCTTCACTGCGGGGATTTCCATCCTGAACTTTTTCTTGTCCACCGGAAGCACGTTATAAGGCTCTACGGTCACCAGAAGCGGCTGTTCTTTCCGCAGTGATTCCGGCAGAGGTGAAACCATCCTGCTGACAACCGTTTCTATGAAACCGGTCTTTTCGTTCAGGAATGACAGGGGATGTCCCTCAAGATGCTTTTCTACTGATTCCTTAAGTATTTTTGCACTGCCCAGAAGGTTTTCGCATATTACGATGTTCAGATGCGATTCCGGTTTTTCTGCGGATTTCTTTTTAATCCCTGCCGCAATAAGCGGCGCCAGAGAGCGGAGGTTGTTCACTCCCACCGCCGTAAAGGCAAGTTCGGTGCCGGAGATTGCCTCCGCGATTTTCTCCGTCTCGGAAAAGCTTAGCGCCGAAAATCCGGTTATCTTCCGTTCCGATTTTACATCTCCGAGAAACCACAGAGGGTATTCCTTTTTTTCGTTAAGTGTCCTCACCATGTTTTCGTCAACGTCAACGAATATGAGAGAATAGCCGGAGCCACTGCAAATGTCTCCGATGAATCCCCTGCCTATCTGTCCTGCTCCGAATATCACAACCGTCTTCTTTTCCACCCTTGATTTTCTCCTTTGCCTATTTTGACCCATTTCCCCTTCACTTTTCCCCCTTCTCCCCTGGGGGAGAAGGTAGGGATGAGGGGGCTATGGGCGTAGGGATTTCAAATCGTAGCCCCTTTTCTGCCCGTCTTCTTCTCCATCTCAATCAGCTGTTTCCCGTATTCAAACCCCGCTTGCGCAACGGGACTGTCGCTCCGTATTGTCCTGCTTTTGGTATGCTCCGGATTATAGAAATCCCTCTTCTCAAGAATATTTAGAAACCGTTCCTTGAAATCGGAGAAACTCTCTCCGTATATATGGTATGCGTCGGTGATGTCGGTATAC
>CAYOWY010000044.1:0-6995 GCA_964407805.1 uncultured bacterium
CTATGTTTCCCGCACGACAAGCGTGGGTTCTATCCTTTTCTGATGTAACGTATCCGCATGACTGCCGGCCATTTTCGCACATGCAATCTCCGTTGCTTCCAGTGCAATAATCTCCCTGTGAGCCGATACAGTAGTGAGGGTACAGCGTCCCTGCCTGTTAAGACTGTAATAGGTATGCAATTCACTGTCGTCTCCGAAACCGACCACGGAAACGTCATCGGGCACTTTGATTCCAAGTTCCTCAAGCGCAATGAGAGCCCCGATTGCATTCATGTCGTTAAACGTAACCAGTCCGGATATATCTTTCCTGTCGGTGAAAAGCTCAAGAGCTGCAAGATAAGAAACATAAACGTTATTTGAAAAAAATCCGGGAGGAGAGTTGCTTCTTATCTTCTCTTCGGTCACGATTGTCCTGTCAGGAGTATATCCATAGTCCAAAAGTGCCTTTTGGTATCCTTTGAAATGCTCGTCAACCGCGTTAACGCTCGGGTAAATCCTATCAAGCCGCGGCTGGGTCAGATATGCAATTTTTTTGCGTCCCTTTTTTATGAGATGTTCCGCCGCCAGGTAAGCCGCCTTTTCGTAATCAGGAATCACATAGTCCGTATCTATGTTTGAAAGTATAAAATTCATCAGTACGACAATGCTTTTTTTATCCTGCAGTTTCTTTATGAAACCTGCGAAACTCGGCAAATCAAAATGCGGATACACAAGGAAACAATTGACGTCATTGGATAGATGCAGAAGTATTTTGCCCATATTCTCCAGTGAATAAGGGCGGCTTACCAGCGGTTTGAATTTACGCAGTTCAGACTGCATCAATATACTGTCAACGATAACCTGTGTATGGTTGAAAGACGCTCCCCCCGGCACGAGTACTCCTATGGAAGATTGTTCAGATTCCCGCGGCGGCTGTTCTGATGCAGATGTTTTTTCCGCAGTGACAAAAGTACCCTTGCCCCTCACGCGCCGCACAATATTGTCTTCCACCAGCATGTTTATGGCAGTTGAAACGGTTGGACGGCTGACGGAATATCTTAGGCAGAGTTCTTCCTCGGAAGGAATAGACTCAAAACATTTATAATCCCCATTCCTGATTGCATTTACGAGGTCCTCATATACTATGGAATATTTCAGTTTATTTGATTCTCTCGTTTTTTCTACTGTTTTCACGGTAAATCCCCCGCTAACCTGGAAAATGTTTCATCATGCTTTGAGTATATCATGAATATTACAACTTGTCAAATTTTTTTTGAACCTTTGCGTATGATATAATTTTTCTATGTCTTAATATAAGGAGATGATATGAATACGACAGACCACCATAAAATAGTCCGGATGGCAATAGAGGCTCTGCCAGAGCCCTCCAGGAAATTCTGGAACCTGTTCAGGGACAGGATTATCGGAGCATGTATGCTTCCTGACGACATGGCAGTACAGCTTCTTAACGGTGAGGACGGTCCGTGGCGCCGTTATTTTCCGCCCGCCATCCCGAAACACAGCTTTGAGAAATCCGGTGCTGCAGCGCGCGCGCACTTTTTTGACATACGGTTTTACACAGACAGGATAATAGAATTACTCATGCGCAATGAAATTGATGAAGCGTGCGGTTTTACCGGTGTCTTTGCACATCACATCGGAGATTTTTGCGAACCGGCGCATTACTACGAACGCGAAATAACCCTGCTTCTTCCGCCTCCGGCAGACATGCTGAACTGCAATTCCCATCGCATGATAGAAGATACGCCCAGCACCGTAACTGCCATCGATTATGCCCCGCGGATACTTGGCGACAATTCCAGCACAATTACAATGGGTATTGAAAGCCGGCTGCGTGAAGCTTACGAGCTTTCCCTGGCTTCCATAATCCCTATTCTTGAGGCCCTTTACAGGAGAGACAAAGGGACAGCAGGGAAAACAGTTAACAGAGTAATCGTCTGCGCCTCTGAAATTATTTCCGATTTCCTTTATACCGTATACTGTCTGCATAAAGGAGGTTTGACGCATGCTGAAAGACAACAACTGGCAGCATGTCCGCTTGAAACCCTCGAACCCGCAGCCTACGACGTGGAATTCATTTACGGGTGCCGTCCCATAAGGACGGCTTTTACCCCGGACAGGACAGGATATGCTATGCCGCTTCAGTTAAGGATAAGAAACGGAAGCCGCACGGAAATTCAGACCGTGAGGGGCCTCGCAGTCATACCTCATGCACTCCCGATACACGGAACAGATTACCTGGCTTCCGTAGATTACGACTTGCCGGATAACACCTTTACCCGTTTTACCTGCAATGCAGGACTGATGGTAGGATATACGCCACAGGCAATATGCGTATTCACAGTTGAGGGCGACGGCAAAACGGTATTCCGGTCAGACGAAATGGAAGAATTTGCTCCTTCTCTGGAAATAGATGCAGATATTACAGGCATAAGTAAATTGCGGCTGATTGTTTCTACCGACAGGAGTACGGACAAACTTGCGGTGGCCATATGGGGAAATCCTCTCCTGCACCGCTGATGGCTTACGTCCTGTTTCGCCTGGATCAACTTTCAATTATTTCAATCCTGGCAAGCGCACAAAAATCCTTGTAGAGCATGAGAGAATCTCCGTAGGAAATTATATAGTGCTGGGACATGACATTCTGGATAAACGCTTCCGCATCACCCTGAAAATCTATCTCCAGACTCGGCAATTGTGGTGCCGGAGGAGCCCATCCTGCCTCCTCCCATTTCAAAGGGCTTTTTGCTTTTCCCCGGATAACGTGCATAAAATAACTGGACCCGTTGTTTGCCATTCTGGCAAGGGTTACATAACCTGTCTTCAATTTCGACACGTTCAAAAGACCTTCCCCGAAATCTCCGAAAGAATTCGGCACAACGGTGACCCTTCCATCAACTATATCTGCGGGTACGTAATCGGGAACGCCCATCAAAGCTCCTTTTTGAGTGAACTCGTAAAATTCCATGTAAGCGGCTGTTTCTCCAGTGAGAAACGAGGTTATCAGCTGGGTGACCGCACCCATGGAATCGTTTTCCGGTATCGAGCAGATTTTCATCTTATCGTGAAGCAATGTCAGCGCTCCCGCAGGGGCAAATTTAAGGAGTTTCTTAATGCCATCAACATCGGAATATGAAATTGCGCTATACTTCCTCTCTTCTATTTTTCTTTTGAATGCGAGGTAAAGCTTCGCGGTACGGGAAAGAGTTTCTCTCTTTGCTTCTTTCAGAAAATTCCAGTTTTCCAGCATATGGCTGACAGCGGCATCCATATCTTCCCGCGAAACTTCATCCATATAATTTGAGATTTCAAGGAGGTCAAAATGTTCAACCTCAATCCCTGTATGTACCCTGAGACTCGTCGCATCATAAAGCGTTCCGTACAATTTCATATCTCTGTATCCTGCCATGCCGATTGTTGCACCGCAAAGTTTACCTGCGGCATAAGCAGTTCTCGCAAAAGAAACAATCTGCCCGGATGGTATCTCTCCTCCGAGACGGTTGACAACATACCTGAATTTAAACCCCATATCCGCCATGATCTTTCTCAATGCCGCAGTACCTGCCTGTGCGGCTGTAGTAACAAACCTGCCGTCAACCAGATCGCCGCTCAATCCCCATAACAGGATAGGCCGGTGCTTAAACGGTTCAACGGTTCTAATGACCGCCCAGGTCGGGATCCATCCCGCAATACAAACCACGAGAAAGTCAAAATCCATGTTCTGCAATTCTCTTACGGCGCGTTCGGCATGAGATCCGTCGGAAACATCAGAAACCGGCGGGACGCTTTTAACAACAATACCCAGACCATTCAGATAACCGGAAGCCTCCTTACATTTGTTTTCAATAATCTTTCTCGGAGTATTAATCTCTCCGAAGCCCACAAAACCCGCCGTAATTCTTTCTTTCATTATTTTGTTCCTCCCATATAAAAACTCCTGTACAGCTTATTAAGTCTTCTATATTCCTCATATAAATCCTTATATAGATGACTGCTTGCGGAGGGCATGAACGATGTTCCTGTTCCGGACATGCCGGCTGAAGCACATTCACAGCTTTTAAAAAGTCCTGCCCCGACGGCCGCTACCATGGATGCTCCAAGGCATACTGTCTCGCTTGACCTGTTTGTAACCACTTCCTTTCCCAGCACGTCCGCTTTTATCTGCGACCAGGTCTTACTCCTGGCAGCGCCCCCAAGAGAAATAATTTTATTGCCTCTTATATCGTTTTCTTCCAGAATAGAAATGTAATCCTTCAAAAGAAAAGCGACCGATTCCATGATTGCGCGTATAAAATGTTTCTTTTGATGCGTCAGACCAACACCCCAGAAGACTCCCCGCACATCCGCGATTTTACAGGGGCAGTTTATCCCTTCGAAATGCGGCAGTACAACAAGCCCTTCGCTTCCGGGCGGCACTTCATCCGCTTCATCCATCATTTTTTCATAGGACATGCCCTGACAGAAATTATTCCTGTACCATGCCAGAATGCTGCCGGAAGAGGGTGCCCATGGCATGGCAACAAACCTCTCCTTTACCGCGTGCGGGAAGAGACAGAATCTCCTGTATTTGTCATATGCCGGTTTATCCGTCACACCGCAGATTGCAAGGACTGTTCCGGTCGATTCACTGATAACGCCCTTTTGCAGATTGCCCGCTCCCAGCGCCCCGGTTACCTGGTCTATCGGGGCCGGGCATACAACTGCATCCCCTGAAATGCCCAGTTCGTTACATTCCAGTTTGCCCGCCGCAATACCAGAATCCAGCAATTCCGGCAGGTTTTTCTCTTTGACTGACAGGAAGTCAAGCATTTTAGTCCACCATCTTTCCTTCTGAAAATCGTAATATAGCGTTGAAGGATAAAGCGCCTTGTTGGAAACATACCTGCCCGTTAACCTGTAAACGATATAGTCCGTGACAAGAAGAAATTTTGAAATTCGTTTGAATGTTTCGGGTTCGTTCTTCCGCAGCCATAAAATCATGCTCGTAGTATAACCCGGGGAAATATCATTTTGACCCGTAATCTTGTAGACTGTATCCATGCCGAAAAACTTTTCAATATCCTTCGCTTCATTCACGGCACGGGCGTCAAGCCACACCATGGCATTTCTGACAGGAATTCCATTTTTATCCAGAGCGATAAGAGTTTCTCCCTGACCGGTTACGCCAACGGCCACGATTTTTTCAAATTGTCCCGTTTCTGCCATCACGTCTCGCACGGCTTCTTTTGTTTTCGTCCAGTACAAAAGCGGGTCAACCTCCACCCATCCGCCAGTTTTCCTTTCCAATTCATATTCTTTTGAAACAGAGGCGTGTTCATTGCCTCTACAGTCGAAAAGAGCGGCCTTTACTGACGAGGTTCCCACGTCGATTGACAGAATTTTCATTTTCAACTGTCGGCAAATAACGAGCCGTTAATAATTTTCAGCGTTTCCTCAACGAGTATGTCACCGCCTTCCGCGCCAACAATACTGTTGTTTATCAAACCCCCGTATCCCCCGTGCAGTTGCGCCTTTTCAGTGGGAAGATACGATTCGCTTCCGCAACAGAGCTGGACTATGAAAGTCTGCGGTGCCTTGCTGCATGCTTTCATGCGTAACCCGTAGTCCAAAAATAGTTCAAACGCATTTGTGCAAAAAACAGCATTCCCCATTCTTAAAACATGCATCTCCATTTCAATACAGGGCAGTTTATCCCTTTCAAATCCGCGCTGTATGACAGCTTCTGCGTTTTTCATCAGAACGAAATGGTGCAGTTTACTGTCATAAGGTCCGGGCCTTTCTGCAATCTTCTCGTTCCGTTTGACTTCATCCGTAAAAGCTGCAAATGCTTCTTTTTCACTCATTACAGTTTTTAATTCCTTCAATTCCTTTTCTGCCTTTAGAACCTGGCGATATGAAGGAAACCATTTCGGCAGTTTTATCCTGGCGACATTATGAGAAAACTCCAAGTCGCCTGATATATCGCCGGCACCTGTTTTTTCATACTCATTGATAATCGCATCACATATTCTTTTCCCCAGTATGGTAACGCCTTTTTCATTCCAGAAATCCGCATTTTGATTCCTGACGAGATCTCTCGGAGACTGGTCTCCTGCAGAAGATACCTGACAAAGAATATGAAATTTTTCGCCAAAATGATCTTTTAACAACCTGCGGGTTTCACCCATAAAATCTGAAGATATTAAACAGGTGGCTTCCATAACCTGCGAAGGACAGGCAACATTAACAATAACACCTGTGGAATTTTTTCTTTCATCGTAGGTGAATAGCAATTCCAAAGTAGAGTCTTCATTGCCTTCAAGTCCAATAAAATCATCTCTCGAAGTATCACCGTACATTTCCGCAGTATTACCGTCAAACATTGCGCGCCTGCAGTGTCCTGTAACGGCATAACCGCGAGTCATCGACATAAGAGCCAACCTGCGACTTTCCCATGCACGCGATACGGCATCAACTATACGGGAAATTACAGATTCACGGTAATCGGACGTTTTGACGGTTCCTTTTGCGGATTCCCACCAGTTTTCTCGAGTGAATAGCGCCGGTGCATTATGAACGTGCGTCGCATTCATAATAATTTTTTCAGGTATAATTCCAGGAATGGTTTTTCTCACGCGTTCCCTTGCGCTTCTTAAGAATTCAAACGGAATTCCCAGCGAATCCATGGATATCATGACAATTTGTTCCCCCGAGTCAGATTCCGCCGCCATCACCGTCAACCCGAGCCTGGAATGTATCCCTTTCGAAACCCTCTGATAGTATTGCCCGTAAAGCTCCACGGTACCTTCGGGAGTTATGTCTGCGTCAGCCCATCCTATTTTTATATTTTCTTTTTCCATCTTTTCTTCCGGGTCAGTTGCACATAAGCGAATTTGAAAAATTCACTCGACTATTTGGAATTTTTTCGACCGCATGGACTCTATTGCGGCCGATACAACTTTCATGTTGTAGATACCATCGTGAAGGGAAGGGGAGGCATGGGTATTTTCGTGGAC
>CAYOWY010000045.1:0-6664 GCA_964407805.1 uncultured bacterium
ATCTTTTCAAACTCCTTTTCGGATTCCTCCGCGGCGTCGGCGCCGAAATAACTCTTTACTATCTCCCTTGCAAGCATGCCTTTCGCCTGCCTCGGGTTGTTTTTGATAGTCTCCTTAAATTCCGTCTCGGCAAGTACCGTCAGCAGGCGGAAATATTCGTCCATAGCCGCGTCGGGGATTGACATCACCTTTCCGAACATCTCATTGGCGGATATCTCTATGGGGATATGGTTGTTGTACGTCTTGCTCATCTTCCTTGCGCCGTCGGTGCCCACGAGAATAGGCATAGTTATAACGACCTGCTTGCGCTGTCCGAACGCCTCTTGTATGGTCCTGCCGGCAAGAAGGTTGAACTTCTGCTCCGTCGCCCCGATTTCTATGTCGGCGTTCAGAGCGTAAGAGTCGTACCCCTGAAGGAGCGGATACAAAAACTCCTGGAGGCATATCGGCCTGCCGGAGCGGTATCTCTGGGAGAAATCCTCCCTCTCCAGAATCTGTGCGATGGTAAAAACAGAGGTGAGTTTAATGACTTCCTCAAGAGATAGCTTTGACAGCCATTCGGAGTTGTAAACGAATTCGGTCTTTGAAAGGTCAAGGATTTTGCCCGCCTGCTCCCTGTACCTTGAAAGATTGGATTGTATCTGCTCAACCGAAAGTATGGGCCTGGTTTCATTCCTGCCGGTGGGGTCGCCAATCCTTGCGGTAAAATCGCCTATCAAAAAAAGCACCCTGTGGCCGAGGTCCTGGAAATCTCTAAGTTTCTTTATCGGGACGGTATGCCCGAGGTGTATCTCGGGAGCGGTTGGGTCTATGCCGTACTTAACCCGCAGTGGAATATTCTTTGCCAGGGAATCGCTGATTTTCTCTTTCAGCTCCTTTTCTTCTATAATCTCCGCGGTGTTTTTCTGTATCGCGCTAAACTGTTTTTCTGTCTCGTTCATGATACGTCCAATTTTACTTGGTCGGGAGGCATAAGTCAAGAATTTTTGACTTTTTTACCGATTTGGAATAATTTATTATAGTTTGTTGTCCCAACTGTTTTTAACAACTTCCAAAAAGGAGACCGTCATAATGCTTAAATGTTTTTTCACGCCCGGAAGCGTCGCCCTTGTCGGCGCATCAAGAAGCCCGGAAAAACTGGGCTACAAAATCTTGAAAAACCTGCTTGACGGCGGGTACAAAGGAAAGATTTATCCCGTCAACCCCACCGCCGAAGAAAATATCCTCAACCTCAAAACCTACAAAACCATTTCTGAAATACCCGATAAACCCGAACTTGTCATCATAGTCATTCCCTCAAAATACGTTCCCCAAAGTGCGGAAGAATGCGGGAAAAAGGGCGTCAAATGGCTTATCGTGATAAGCGCAGGCTTCAAGGAAGCAGGTGCGGAGGGAAAGAAAAGCGAAGAAGAACTTAAGGCGATCGTAAAAAAATACGGGATGAGGATGATAGGGCCCAACTGCCTCGGAGTCATTGACGTTGTAAACAACCTAAACGCATCCTTTGCTTTTGAGGCGCCTCCGAAAGGCAAAATATCCTTCATAACGCAGTCGGGCGCCCTGGGAACGGCAGTTCTGGACTGGGCGGCAAAAGAAAACATAGGGCTTTCAAAATTCGTAAGCTTCGGTAACATGGCTGACGTCTCGGAAACAGACCTTGTGGAGGAATTCGGGGACGACCCGGAAACAAATGTCATTCTCCTTTACCTGGAAGGGCTTACCGACGGGAAAAGATTCATTGAGAAAGCAAGAACGGTCTCCGCAAAAAAACCCATCATAATGGTAAAATCCGGTAAAACATCTGCAGGGAGCAAGGCGGTTTCTTCCCATACCGGAAGCCTCGCCGGATCGGACAGCGCTTACAACGCGGCGTTAAAGCAGGCGGGAGTCATAAGGGCAAACTCGGTGCAGGAACTCTTTGATTATGCGATAGCGTTTGCCTACCAGCCGGTGCCAAAGGGCGGCAAAACTGCCATTGTAACCAATGCGGGCGGACCTGCGGTTATGTGCGTGGATGCAATAGAAGCGCAGGGACTTTCTCCGGCGGTTCTGTCTGAAAATGCAAAGGATGCTCTGAAAAGCTTCCTCTCCCCCGCCGCAAACGTCAACAACCCGGTGGACGTTCTCGGCGACGCCCTTGCCGACAAATACGAAAAAGCCATGGAGATCGTTCTGTCGGAAAAAAACGTGGACGCTGTCATAGCGATAGTCACCCCGCAGGTTATAACGCAGATACCGGAAACTGCGGAAGCCGCAGTGCAGGCGGCGGCAGTTCATAGGAAACCGGTTCTGGGCTGTTTCATGGGAGGGAAAAGAATAAACGAGGGCGTTGACATCCTGATGAAAAAAGGCATCCCCAACTATCCTTTTCCCGAAAGGGCGGTATCAGCATTGAAAGGTATGCTTGAACATAAAACGTGGATAGGCAAGAATAAAGGACAGGTGATAGATTTCCCCGCGGACAGGAAAACCGCCGCAGAGATAATAAACAACGTCAAAAAATCCGGCATGACGACTGCCGGCGACATAGAAGGCAGGCAGATACTTTCGGCATACGGAATCAAAACGGTGAATTCAATCCTCGCAAAGGATGCCGCGGAATGTGTGAAGTATTTCAAGAAAGCGGGCGGAGCGGTGGTGATGAAGCTGGTCTCCCCCGACATTCTTCATAAAACCGAGGCCGGCGGGGTGAAGGTCGGGCTTGCGTCCGCAGGGGAGATTGAAAAAGGTTTTGAGGAAATTATCGCTTCGGCAAAAAAATACAAAAAAGACGCTGTGATAGAGGGCGTACAGATACAGCCGCTCATATCGGGAGGAACAGAGGTTATAGTCGGCGTCAAAAAAGACCCGCAGTTCAACCACCTGCTGATGTTCGGTTTAGGCGGAATATACGTGGAATTGCTTAAAGACGTTTCCTTCCGAGTCATTCCCGTCACCGACGCAGATGCGGAAGAAATGATAGGCGAGATAAAGACGGTTAGAATGCTGAAGGGATTCCGCAGTATAACGGAAAGGGATACGGGAGCGATTAAAGATGTTCTCATGAAGGTTTCGCAGCTGTGCAGGGACTTCCCGGAGATAGAAGAGATGGACATCAACCCGCTAATTGTCCTTGAAAAAGGAAAGGGCGCAGTTGCTGTTGACGCAAGATTTGCTTTCAGCGGTTGAAATATTGATTAACGGTAGCCGCAACTCTTCAGGTTGCGCATGTGAAAAACATTACAAGGACCGCAGGCTGAAGACCTGCGACTACCAAAATCCGGAGGATGGAATGAAAGAGAAAAAATACGGAGTGGGGATAGTGGGATTCGGAGGTATTGCAACAGGATGTCATGTGCCGGGCTGGCAAAAACTTGACGACGTTGAGATATTAGGCGCCGTTGACTCTTCGGAGAAAGCAAGAAAATCGGCAAAAGAAGAATTCAGCATACCGCACGTCTTTGACGATTACAGGAAACTGCTGGAGATAAAGGATATAGATATCATTGATGTCTGCACGCCGAATACTTCACATTTCCCCATAACAGTTGATTCCTTAAAGGCAGGCAAGCACGTTATCTGCGAAAAACCTCTTGCAGTGAGCGTAAAAGAGGTTGAAGGCATGATAAAAGAAGCGAAAAAAGCAGGAAAAAAACTGATGGCCGCCCAGCACCAGAGGTTCAAAAAAGACAGCGCGGCGGTGAAAAAGATGATAGACGCCGGAGATTTCGGAGAAATATATCATGCGGTGGCATACGCGATGAGAAGAAGAGGGGTCCCCGCCAGGGATACATTCATAAAGAAAGCTCTTTCAGGCGGTGGTCCTATGTTTGACATAGGAGTCCACATCCTTGACCTCACATACTGGTTCATGGGATGCCCGAAGGTACATTCCGTTAAAGGAGTGGCCTGCACAAAACTTGCAAAAAGAAACAACATCTGCAATTGCCTATGGGGGGAGTTTGACAGAAAAGCCTACGACGTGGAAGATTTTGCCACCGGCTACATAAGATTTACGGACGGAAGAACGATTTTCCTTTCCTGCAGTTTTCTCGCCAACATGGAAAAGATGGAGGATTTTTCCACCACTCTTTACGGCACCGAAGCAGGTTTGAAATGGCCTGAAGGCAAAATTTATACGGAGAAGAAAGGCGTCCTGCAGGATGTGGAAATCCGTTTTGACTCTCTTGCCGACATCACTCCGCACCATGAAGAAATACGGGCTTTTCTGGAGTGCGTAAAGAAAGACAAGGATGTGCCGGTAAAACCCGAAGAGTCCCTTGAAGTCATCAAAATACTTGAAGGTATTTACAGAAGCGCCAAAACAGGCAAAGAAGTATTGTTTTGACACTATAAAACGGCGATTATAATATATCTCCGTTTAATAAGTATTCCGCACGGGAGAAATCTATGCCTCTGATTGATATGCCTCTGGAACAACTGAAAGAATACCTGGGAATCAACCCCAGACCTGAAGATTTTGACGAATACTGGGAAAAAGCCCTGGCTGAAATGCATTCCGTTGACAATGAAATATCTCTGACTCCCAGGCCGGGCGCGGCTGATTTCGCGGAGTGTTTTGACCTTTATTTCACGGGAGTCGGCGGAGCGCGTATTTATGCAAAATATCTGCGGCCTAAAAAAGCAGGGAAAAAGCATCCGGCCGTAATCATGTTTCACGGGTACTCCGGAAACAGCGGTGAATGGTCGGACAAATACGGATATGCCGCCCAGGGATTTTCAGTATTCGCTCTGGACTGCAGGGGACAGGGAGGAAAATCTGAAGATATCGGGGGAGTAAAAGGAAATACCCAGCGGGGCCACATAATAAGAGGTCTTGACGAGTCGCCTGAAAAACTGTTCTTCCGTTCAATCTTTCTTGATTGCGCCCAGCTTGCAGGCATCGCAATGAACATGCCCGAGGTTGACGCCGGCAGAGTCGGCGTTTTAGGTGGGTCGCAGGGCGGAGGGCTGACTCTTGCATGCGCCGCCCTTGAACCCCGCATTAAACGTGCAGCGCCGGCATTCCCCTTCCTATGCGATTACCGCAGAGTGTGGAATATGGACCTTGCCGCAAACGCCTACGAAGAACTCAAGATGTTCTTCCGCCTTTTTGACCCGCGCCACCTGCGGGAGGAAGAAATATTTACCCGCCTGGGGTACATTGACGCACAGCACCTTGCCCCCCGCATAAAAGCGGAAATACTCATGGGAACGGGGCTGATGGATATAGTCTGCCCACCGTCCACCCAGTTTGCCGCCTACAACAAGATAACTTCTGCCAAAAAAATGATTATCTATCCCGATTTTGGCCACGAGGGACTGCCGGGATTCAGCGATGAGGTGTTTGAATTCATGTGCGGCCTGTAAATACCTGGAGCAGGCAGATAAAAGGGCGGAGGACAACTGCAAATGGCTTCCGGGAATAAAAAATTTCAATCCCAAAACCAGCAGGAATAAATACAATTGTATAATTTCTTTAAGCCGCCCTCTTTTTTGATTATATCTTGAATATGAAGCCCTCATGGTAATCTTGTGACCAGTCATTCTATCAAAATTAATTTGACAAATTTTATATACAATGGTATAATACTAAAAAATGGATACCGCAATATTAAAAACGCCGCAAAAAATTCCTCAATGGAAGAAGATATTCAATGAATTGAGCGGTGAATTAAAGACGGGCAATTTCAACGGCGGCGAGCATTTCTATTCGCTGAACGAAATCTGCAGGAAATACGATGTGAGCATGATTACCGCCAAGAGAGCCGTCTCTGAATTGGAAGAAGCGGACATGATAAGAAAGTATCCGGGCAAAGGCACCTTCGTATTTAAAAACCATTCTTCCCTTAAGGTAAATGTTTTCGCCGATACAGGCTCGGATTCTCAAATCCGTGATTACGTAGACTTCCAGATTTTCGGGGGAATTACCGAGGCAATACGTGAAAAACGGGCGGAAATGTCAACCATCACAAAACCTGACCTTATTGATAAAATCACAAGCCCTTACAACCTTTTTTTCCATGAAGCTATTGAACGGATGACGTTGGACAAATCTAATGATTTCGGAATTTCCGTTGAGGTCCATTCCATTGAGAAGCAACAGGACATGAGCAGTGTCGGCATTGACTACTGGAAAGGCGTCTCGCTGGCAATGAAACACCTTTTTTCCCTGGGACATAAAAGAATCGGGCTTTTTGCAGGTGAGTTGACAGCTTTATGGATGATTTCCCGGCTGGAAGGATATCTTAAAGCGTTAAGGAGCCGGAGAATAAAGACGGACTGGAAGATTATAAAGGAAACAGACGGCATAAACTCTGAATCAGACTGGCTGGCAATGAAACAGGTTATGTCTTTAAAAGAACCTCCCACGGCAATTTTTGCGTGCAATGATATCCGCGCATTACACATATTGGAATATTGCAGGTGCAACAATATTAAAGTCCCCGAACAGCTTTCAATAGTAGGCTTTGACAACAGGCCTGAGGCAGGTCTGTCAAAACCCGGATTGACCACGATAGACACGCACCTCTGGGAAGTAGGAAAAGAATCCGTTTACCTGCTGATGGATATTATAAACGGCTTGAAAAAACACGAAAATCTATTGGTTAAGCCGCATTTTGTGATGAGAGAATCCACGGCTCCGCCGGGACAAGGAAGGTGATGGCTGAAAATAGTTGTAAGT
>CAYOWY010000046.1:0-6641 GCA_964407805.1 uncultured bacterium
TATAGCTCTCTCCGACCATTCCCAGCGCAACCGATTCGCCGTGGTTGAATTCCGGAAAGTGCGCAATTTCCACCGCATGCCCCACCGTATGCCCGAAATTAAGTATTTCCCTCAATCCGGTCCTCTCTTTTTCGTCCTTTTCCACAACGGCTTTTTTAATCATAACGCTCTCTTCAATGAGAGCGGACATGTGTTTTTTTATCCTGCCAGGGGGAGTGCTTTCCATCATACTGAAGATATTCCTGCTTTTTATCACCCCGTATTTTATTATCTCGGCAAGCCCCTGTTTTATCTCGCGTTCCGGCAGTGTATCCAGCGTTTTGAAATCCATATAGACAAACGACGGCTGATAAAAACTGCCAATGAGATTTTTTCCGAACGGCAGGTTGACTCCAGTTTTTCCGCCTACCGACGCATCAACCTGCGCCAGCAGTGTCGTGGGAACGGCGGCGAAATTTATACCCCTCATGTAGATGGATGCCGCAAATCCTCCGAGGTCGCTTGCAACCCCTCCTCCGAGCGTCATCAGCGTGTCGTCCCTGCCCATCCTGTTTTTTGCGCACCATTCCACAATTTCACAGGCTTTCTTGAAGTTTTTTTGCGCTTCGCCCGGCTTTAACAGCGCGTGGATAATTTCCCTGCCTGTTTCTGCAACGGCTTTTTCAACCGCGCGGCCGTAGAGAGGAAATACATTGGAGTCAGTCAGAAGCAGAACCTTCTTTCCGTACCTTTTTCCCTCCAGCGCGCCGCCAAGCTTTTTAAGGGGATGTCCCGCGTAAATAACATAGCTGTTTTCACCCAGCCGTACCCTTATGTTTTTCATAAAGAAGATTATATATTAAAAAAGAGCACTTAACAAAACTTGTTGGGCATACGTGCCTGCGCACCTTGCCTTACGTCGGTTTTTATGGTATTTTCTATGGATGAATTTAATAGCCGGAAAGACTGAAAAACTTACAGGTGAAGCCGTTATCCCCGGTTCAAAATCCCATACCGTAAGGGGTGTGGTAATCGGCTCTTTAGCCGGCGGCGTTTCGGAGATAATCAATCCTCTGGCGTCAGCTGATACAGCGGCTGCCGTCAATGCATGCAGGGAGCTGGGGGCGGGAATAAGCGCTCAAGGCCGCGGCTGGGTAATCAGGGGCTTTCACGGCAGGCCGTGCAACCCTCTGAAAACTCTGGATATGGCTAACTCCGGAACTTCCACAAACCTTATTACGGGCGTTGTTTCTCTCGGTGATTTTGAAGCGGTTATTGACGGCGACGAATCATTGAGAACAAGACCTGTCCAGCCCCTTCTTGATGCCCTGAACATTCTGGGTGCGGAAGCTGTGTCATTGAGAAAAAACGGCAATCCTCCCATAAAGGTAAAAGGGAGAATAAAAGGCGGAAGGACCAAGGTTGACGGGATAAGCTCGCAGTACGTCTCCTCGCTTCTGATATCAACGCCTCTCGCCGATGAGGATACTGAGATTGACGTCGTCAACGTACACGAAATTCCATATATAGAAATGACTCTGCGGTGGCTGGAAGAGCAGGGAATTCAATACGAAAGAAATAAGGAGTTCACGAACTTTAAGGTCAAGGGAAAGCAGGTATACCGGCCGTTCAAGAAGGCAATCCCTGCAGACTGGAGTTCCGCGACGTTTCTGCTTGTTGCAGGGGCAATAACAGAATCCGACCTGCTGTTAAAAGGTCTTGACATTGACGATGTGCAGGGCGACAAGGCGGTTATTGACCATTTGAGAAAGATGGGTGCGGACATACAAGCGGAAAAAGAAGGTATAAGGATAAGAGGCGGGAAGCTCCACGGAGCGGAACTGGATTTGAACAGCACCCCTGATGCACTGCCTGCCATGGCTGTCCTTGGCTGTTTTGCCGAAGGTACAACCAGACTTTACAACGTTGCGCATGCAAGGATAAAAGAAACCGATAGGATAAAGGTCATGGCTGAAGAGCTGTCAAGGATGAACGCCGCGGTGGAGGAAATGAAGGACGGGCTGATTATCCGTAAGAGCGCCCTGAAAGGGGCGGAGGTTAACGGGTATTACGACCACAGGGTAATCATGTCGCTGGCTCTTGCCGGGCTGATTGCGGAAGGTACAACCAAAATAACGACTGCGGAAGCGGTCAGCGTGACCTTCCCGGGTTTTGTTGATTTAATGAAAAGCCTCGGCGCCAATCTGAAATTGGAGTGATTCGACACTCCATATTGTTTGTCATTGCGAGAGCCTGTTGTATCGGCTCTCGGCAATCTCAAACTACTTAAATATAAAGGAGGCATAACATGTTAGGGAACACTTTCGGAAGAATATTCCGTATCACAACCTGCGGGGAATCGTACGGAAAAGGGAAGGGCTCCGCACTTGCAGTTATTGTTGACGGCGTCCCGCCCGGATTGAAACTTACAAGGGACGTAATCCAGCACGAACTGGACAAGCGCAAACCCGGCCACGGAAAGCTCAACAGCCCGAGAAAGGAGACCGACCGGTGCGAAATCTTCGCCGGCATCGGGCAGGACGGAGTAACCACCGGCGCCCCCGTGGGGATAATCATCTACAACGTTGACACCCAGAATGTCCACATTGAACAGTACAGGGCATACAGGGACATATTCAGGCCCGGCCATGCGACATACCCTTTCTTTCTGAAATACGGCGAAGTGCAGGACTGGTGCGGCGCGGGAAGAGCGTCCGGCAGGGAGACCGTGGGAAGAGTTGCCGGCGGCGCCGTTGCAAAGTTCATACTGCAGAGAGAGAAGATTGAAGTCCTTGCATATACAAAAGAGTGTATGGATATAAAGGCAAAGGATATGTCATGGGCGGAGATAAAGAAAAACTACAGGAAAAACGAGATTAACTGTCCCGACCTTGATGCGGCGAAGAAGATGGAAAAGAGAGTCCTTGAAATAAAGGACGAGGGCGATACTGCAGGAGGTATTATTGAGTTGATAGTGCACAACGTTCCGCCCGGTCTCGGAGAGCCTGTCTTTGATAAACTAAACGCAACAATCGCCCATGCCGTATGCAGTATCGGCGCAATAAAGGGGATAGAATTCGGCGCAGGCTTCAAGGTAGGCAATATGAAAGGTTCGGAGAACAACGACCAGCCGTACATGACAAAGGGCGGCAGGGTGAGGTTCAAAACGAACAACGCCGGAGGATTTCTGGGCGGCATAACTAACGGCGAGGATATTGTCATGAGGATAGCGGTGAAGCCCACTCCCACGATTTCCGTAGCACAGACTTCCATCAATATGAAGAAGATGAAGGAGGAAAGGCTTAGCCCGATTACGAGAAGGGACCCTACCCTTGTGGCGAGAATCTATGCGGTTGCCGAGGCGATGGTTTCCGTAGCCGTCCTTGATTCGCTTTACATGGCGCGCGCCTACGACTCCCTCGCCCGCCTCGACAAAAAGTGGCTGAAGCTTAAACAGTAGCGGTGGCATTCATACCACTAACGTCCCTTGTCGTTGCGAGGAGCAAAGTGACGCGGCAATCTCCTCTACCCTATTTCCATACATCCTCGTGGGAAATATTCTTTTTGCACTTGAGACATTTTTCCCGCTTCTTTGCAATTTTATTCCAGTGGATATCCTCTTTCTTCGCAGAGGTGAAAATTCCTATGGTCAGGAGCGGGGGTGGAATTTTTTGTAGAGGGATTTAATCTGCGATTTGTTCACGTGAGTGTAAATTTCCGTTGTTGCAAGGGTTTTATGTCCGAGGAGTTCCTGCACTATCCTTAAGTCAAGGCCGCCTTCAAGAAGGTGCGTGGCGAATGAATGCCTGAATATGTGGGGAAAAACATTTTTATCAACATGGGAGACGGCGCTCATCTTTTTTATCAGTTTCCAGATGGACTGCCTTGAAATCCGCCCTCCCCTGTTGTTTACGAAGAGATACGGAGAGGCGGAGTTTTTGGGTTTCTTGGCGCGCTCGGTAAGATAGGAGTTTACGGCGGCAAGGGAGTTTTTGTTGAGGAAAACAATGCGTTCCCTGTTGCCTTTTCCGGTGATTCTTATCTGGTTGTTTTCAAAGTTGATGTCCCCTGTTTTTATTCCGGTTATCTCGGAGACTCTTAAACCAGCCCCGTAGATGAGTTCAATTAACGCAAGGTTGCGGATGCCATCCTTTGTGCCGAAGATGCCTTTGATTAAGGAGATTATTTCATCTTTGCTAAGCACTTCCGGCAGGTGTCTGTGCACCTTCGGCGATTCTATGAGGGGAAGCGAATTCATTTTTATAAAACCGTGTCCCGCCAGGAATTTATAGAAGTTCCTGACGGAGGAAAGGATTCTGACGATTGTTGAGGAGGAGAGGTCTTGTTTCTTCAGAAAGAGGATAAAGGCGGTGATTTTTTCGCTGTCCAGATCGGTTAGTTTATAATTGTCGGTCTTAAGGAAGTTCAGGAATTTTTTCAGGTCATCGGAATATGCGGCAATGGTGTTTTTTGACAGGTTGCGTTCCACCTTTAGGTGCTGGATGAAATAGTCGGCCAGTTCGGTTATGGGTTTCATTTACAAATTATTGAATTCGGATTCGGAGAGAATCTTCACGTTAAGCTCTTTTGCCCTGTCCAGTTTTGAGCCCGGATCGGCGCCGCATATCAGGTAATCGGTATTTTTTGAGACCGAGCCGGCAACCCGTCCGCCCTGTTTTTTTATCAGGGAAGTGAGTTCATCCCTTGTATATCCGGAAAGGGTTCCAGTGATGACAAAGGTAAGGCCTGCGAATTTATCGCTTTTTGCCGCCGCCCTGCCCTGTTCCGTTTTAACGCCGGCATCCTCAAGTTTTCTTATTACGCGTATGTTTTCTTCGTTCCTGAAAAAGTCAACGATGCTCTTTGCCATGACAGGCCCGATTTCGTTTATTGAAGAGAGCGTTTCCTCATCCGTCTTGCCCAGTTCCTTTATTGAGCCGAACCTTTCCGCGAGAATCTCGCTCGCGTGTATGCCTATGTGCCTTATGCCCAGGGCAAAGATTAGATTGGCAAGAGGCCTGTCTTTGCTTTTTTCTATTGCTTCAACAAGATTTTGCGACGATGTTTCAGCCATGCGCTCAAGTTCCATGAGTTTGCCGTAAGTGATGTTTGTGTAGATGTCGCCGTAATCGGAAAGCATTTTTTTATCCACGAAAATGTCAACCCATTTTTCGCCAAGCCCTTCTATGTCCATGGCGTCTCTTGAGGTGAAATGCGTTATCCGTTCCTTAACCTGGGCGGGGCATCTCACGTTGAGGCATCTGATAGCGACTCCTTCATCATCTTTAACAATACTGCCTCCGCATACCGGGCATTCGTGCGGCACGGGTATATCTTTCTCGTTTCCGGTTCTTTTTTCGGGGATGGGTTTTATTATCTTGGGGATAATCTCCCCGCCCTTTTCTATAAAAACCCTGTCGCCGATTTTGACTCCCAGGCGTTTTATCTCATCAAAGTTGTGGAGCGTCGCCCTTGAAACGGTTGAGCCGCTGACTTCAACCGGTTCAAGTACGGCAACAGGGGTAAGCGCTCCGGTTCTGCCCACCTGCACCCGTACTTCTTTAAGCGTTGTTTCCGCCTGCTCGGCCGGGAATTTGTATGCGACGGCCCACCTGACGGATTTTGAGGTTATGCCGGAATTTTTCTGAAGCGCGAGGGAGTTTGCCTTTATCACCATGCCGTCAATGTTGTAGGGCAGTTCCGCCCGTTTGTATTGCCACTGAACGCAGTAATCAATAGCTTCTTCAATGTTTTTCGCAAGCTTCCTGTATGGATTTACTGGGAAGGAGTTTTTTTTCAGGAATTCAAGCATCTCCCAGTGGGTGGCGGCGCTATTTTCCGCAATTCCCTGGTACGCAAATAACTGCAGATTCCTTTTGGCGACGGTTTTCGGGTCAAGGAGTTTCAGGGAACCTGCGGTAGCATTGCGCGGATTTGCAAATAGCATTTCCCCGCTTTTTTTCTTTTCCTCGTTTATCCCCGCAAAGATATCTTTCCGCATGTAAATCTCGCCCCGCACTTCAAGGGTTTTTTTGTAAGGTATGAGAAGAGGGAGGGTTTTTACGGTTTTAAGGTTTTGCGTGATGTCGTCGCCCTGCCAGCCGTCTCCGCGCGTCAATCCGCGGATAAATTTTCCGCCTTCGTATATCAGTGATACGGCGACGCCGTCGTATTTCAGTTCAACGACATATTCTGTGCTGTCACCTCCATCCTCCGCAAACTTTTTTATGCGGGCGTCAAAATCAAGGAGTTCCTCTTTTGAGTAGGTGTTGTCAACACTTAGCATGGGAATGATATGTCTGACCGCGGCAAATTTTTTCAGAGGTTCACCGCCCACCTTCACTGTCGGGGAGTCTGCACTTCTGTATTGCGGGTATTCTTTCTCAAGTTCCGAGAGTTCCCTGCAGAGGATATCGTATTCATAGTCTGTGACGACCGGGTTGTTTTCCACATAGTACATGTAGTTGTAGTGGTTCAGAAGTCCTGCCAGCTCCTCAATCCGCTTTTTTATTTTGCCGTCAGTCATTGTCTCTCCCGCTCACAATTATACCATATTTTGCGATTGGTTTAATACTTTTTATGGGAAATTTGTTAACAATGTTAAATAAATAGTCTTTTCTAATTCAATAATGAGCCTGAAGCAACTTAGAGTCAATAACAGG
>CAYOWY010000047.1:0-6586 GCA_964407805.1 uncultured bacterium
CTGTTATACAATATCATACATTATATTCTTCCCCTGTCAAGTCTCTTTTGTTTTTTATTTCACGGGATAGGCCATGGTGCAGTAGTAGGCAAGATTAGGCTGGCGCACATCGGCCCTTCCGAACTGAACAACCACGGGCACCGTGCTTTTCACCACCATCGCATACTGGCCGTAAGGTATCCGGTATTTCTGTTTCCCGAGCGGCTTGTCCAGCCGGAAGCACCGCACCCTTTCCGATTCAACAACTTCTTTAATGTCTTTCACGGGCTTCCTGTCTTCAAAATATAACTCTATGGTAATATCCGCTCTCTTTTTCCCCGAGTTCAATATTATCAGGGATTCATGCCCTTTAATCTTCCCTTTTCCCGGCGGCGGCAGGTCCCCGTCTGGTATCACCCACACAAGTCCTTTCTTTTCTTTGTCCATTGAGATAGCTCCTTTTCAGGCGATATTTTAACGCAAAACAAAAAACCGTTCAATTGTACATAGACAGCTGTTTCAACATTTCAGATGGCCGGTTCCGTTTTTGCTATCTCAAGGTTTTTCATGTATTCTGCAGCCGCCTGGTTGGCCATCCCGGTAAAGTCCCAGAAAACTAATACGGACGAAACCGGTTTCTCTGTTTCAGGATACAGTATCTTCAGATGACAGCCGTAGTTTGTAATAACCGCCGTCGCCGTCTTTACTTCTTCAGGAGAGTAGAGTGCGGCGCAGGGCCCGTCGCCCCTGTTTTCCGCCTTATCGAAATACTTGTCGTAAAAAAGTATCCACGGTTCATTTTTATTCAGGTCGGTTCTTATGTTGCCCAGGTTATCCTCTTTTTTTTCTCTCGCCAGGATACGGCTTGCGGTCATACCTTCTCTATCTCTTATTGCAAGCCCCCTGGAATAGTCTCCTCCGAAAGAAGAAGGATACGCGGTGAGGGAGATTTCGTAACCCGGGATTTTTGCTTTCGGCTGTACGCTTGTGACCGCGACAAGTTTATCGTCGCCGTCAAGAAGCGTGAACTCGGCTGTGACAACGGCGTCCGGGTGGTGCCATGATATCTTTACCGTGCCTTTTTCCCCGCCCGATACCTCATCCACCGTCATTTTATAATCGGTAACCGGTTTTCCGTTGATGAGCACGTTGTAGAAATCACTTTCATACCAGTTTGCCTTGCTGGGACCGGGCATGCCCACTTTTCCCTTAAATTCACCGGTGGCCGAATCTGTCTTTCCGGAAAGCCATAAGACGAAATAGGTATTGGCTGTCCGCATTTTGATAAGCCTGCCGGTGAATTCTTCTTCTCCCGGGTACTGGGCCGACCCCCAGAACTTAATGTCCTGCGAGAGATATTTCGCCCTGTCCTCCTGATTCCCTCCGCGAAGGGTTAAATCCGATACGGCAACCTCCGCTTTCAGGATACCGGCAGACATAAACATCAATGATGCGGCAATATACAACAAGCGCCTAAAACCTGATTTCTTTTTCATCGCTCCCTCCCGTTATGACATCGGTTATCTTGACCTTCCATGTGCCGGTTCTTTCGTTAAGCGCAAGCGGTATTACTCCGTTGTATTTTTTATCCACCTTTAGCCTTTTGCAGTAGCTTTCTTTCTTCTCTGTGCCGGAATATACCTCAAGGCACACAATACCCGAACCTCCCGGAATGACAACAGAATATTCTATATACCCGTCTGCCGTCCTGGCCGCTTTAAACTGCAGGGGCTGTCTTGCTGAAGGAGTCAAGGCAAAGATTCGTACCTCTCCCGGTAACAGGACAGTCTCTATCTTTTGAATGTTACCGCAATACTCTTTGCCGGTCAATTCGTAAACGTGCCTGTTTCCGGTCAGTTGTATTGATAAGGCGTTATTTTCTTTCCCTGCTCCCAGTGCGCGCCAAAGCCCGAGGTATTCATTCTCGCCGTCAACATGCCTTGTCATCTGCGTCCCGACAGGCAGTTCGGCGTTAATATCAGAACTGAACCCCGCTTCTTTTATGGTATTCAGCAGCGCTGTCGCCAGAAGGCGGCATTCTGCGGCAGATGTGCTCTGAAGCACTTTGTAATTGCTCATCACCATATTAAGGTATATTCCGTATCCCTTGCCGTAAGCGTTGATTATGAAAGCGGGAACAGCCGGCTTATCACTGCTTTTTGCTCCTATTGTTAATCCTCCTATCTTTAACGGCGCGGTTGTGATTCCTGACTCCGCCGCACCCAGCGCTTTCCCTGTCGTAATCTTTATTAATGCGTCAACCGGCTCCGCCGGAAGCCGAGTTTCTCCCTTGTAGTATATGGGATTGCTAACTTTTGATGGAGTTATATTTACGGCAGATATGCCGAAAACCTTGCTCAACGGATTTACCTTCCTGACCGCGGAGTTTTCCATCAATATGCCAGTTTGCGCATCCGCAACAAGGATGCCTCCGTTCTTTACGTAGTAGGTCAGGACTTCCGTCTCCTTGTCGCTCAGCGCCTGGGAAAGGGGCAATATAAATACGGGATATTTCTCCGGGGTGAGCAGACCGGTTTCCAACTGCTGGCTGGAGATATATGTTGGCGGCTGAATTCCCATATCCCGGATAATAAATGACCATCCGTTTGTGTTGGCATTGAATACCGATGTGCTCAAAGGACTGTAACTGCCGGTGAACGCCGTTGCAACGAGCGAAGGCGAAGAATAGTGTATCGCAACAGGCGATTGCCGCCACTTCGCTTCTTTCAGCGTTTTGCCCAGACCGCTGTCCCGAATTTCCCTGATTATCTTCTGCAGGTTTTTGCCTGAGGGCGTAATTTGCATGTCTCCCGGATTAATCAGAGTCGCTGACTGGTGGCCTGCCGCGTCGCGGAACATTTCAGCAAAATATCCGAAATTAAAGAATCCGTTGAACATCTCATACCAGACCTTATTCCTTATCTCCTCATGAGAATGTCCATATCCGCACCAGGAGCCGGAGATAGCCGTTTTTCCGCGGAATGAGCGGATGGTGTCTATCAGGGATGTCAGGTTGGTGTACGCCACTGTATAATCGAAATGCTTCAGCATCAGGTACCAGTCAAAACCGTCGTTTATTCCCGTCTCAGGTGCGCCCGATACGGCCAGCAGACTTTCGGGGTCCACTTCCCGCAGGTATTCCTTCATTTTGCCGATTGTGTTGCCGAATACTGAAAACATGAAGAGCCGGTGCTCTGCCCATGGAGCGTAATTTTTGTTGTCCGCGGCCTGTTTAAGGGTATACGGGACAACCTCTTCAAAGTTTCCGAAACTGCTATTCCATGATCTGTTAAGGTTATCTACGGAACCGTACTTGTTTTTCAGGAAGGAACGAAAGGCAGACAGGCATGTGGGAGACTGGCAGAAATCGTGCGGGCTGTTCCAGAGCCCCAGAGAGTTTTCGTCTCCGATAAAATAGGCGGGAGGCAGGAAGTTCTTATTCCATCCGGCATATTTCTGGAATTCCTCTTTCATTTTTTCCAGATACGCAGGGTCGGTAAGGCAGGGATTCCTTACCACGCCTTCCAGCTGGTTGGCGCGCACTGATATGCGGAACAGTTCCATTGGCGGCATTTGCATGCCGGCAGAGAGCACGTTTTTCGACATGCACGCTATATTAGTCTCTTTAAGAGGCTCTCCTCCGTATCCGGTATACCAGTCAATCCCTATCTCCTTAAGTCTCTGCGCAGCGAGCCGGCCTGCCCACGTGTAGGCGCGGTTACCGCCCCAGACCATAAAGGTGAAGTCGTCCGGCCTCTCTCTCCTGACCGTAAAAGCAAGTTTTCTGAAGTCGGTGAGCTTACCATCTTTGGAGAACAATTCCACATTGAGAGAACAGAGAGTTGAAAGCGGCGGGATATTGACCGGTTCGTTAAATATTATATCCTGACCGTCTTTGCCGGACAAAGATATTCTTCTGTCAGAGAGCAGACGTCCGGTTGCATCGGTTATTCTGTACCGGATATAATACCCAGCAAGGGTTGCTTCCTGCGGATTTTCCAGGACGAGCTTGCCCCGGACGGGCTCATCCGCGGAGTGGATAAATTTATCAAGCTCCGCTGTCTTTATGACAACCGGCGCAGAAACCTCAAACGAACCGGAAGACCAGTTTATCACTTTTCCCCCGCTTTTCAGGAAAGCGTTGAAGAAATATGTGCCCGCAAGGCCTGTATCCAGGATATCTTTCCCCGGCAGTGACAGGGCATGGTTGCCCGAGGGAATTCTTACGGACTTCTTTACCGTGCCGCATTTATCCCACCTGCGGTTAAAAAGTTCAACTGATATATCGGCGTCAAACAGATTTCCGGAGTTATTGGCAAGCTCAAGAAGAAAGCTGTTTGCATCTTTCGCGTATTCCATACGGACAAATGCCGTCCCGGGCTCCCTGTGCGAGGCAAAAAGCATCGCCCTGGCAACAAGTGAGTAATAATATTCCCAGTAAGGGAACTCATATACCGAATCGTTCTCAAGCGCCGGGGTAAACGCCCTGCTTGACAGCCATCCTCTGCCGTTCAAGACAGGGTTGTACCGCAGGAAGACTATCCTGCCTTTTCCATAAGTACCAAGACGGTATATATCCGAAAAGGGGGCATAATTTTCCATGCCCGGTACAACGGCCGAGGGTATGCCAGAACCTAAAAAAGGCGTACCTGTTTCCGAGGGAGCACCTTTAAGTATTTCCTGCAGTTTACCGTCAATCTGTCCGTCATACCTGGGAGGCAGGACGTATACAAGCCCTGTGCCTGAGGATACCTGTTCCATTATCCTGTCCCTGAGGTTTGCGGGGATAACGTTCCAGAGGACGCTTCCGGAGATAATGATAACGTCATAATCCTTTGCAAGCAGTTTTGCGGCATTTTGATCCTGTTGCGGCGAAGAACGACCATCCTTCCATACGTCAGAAGTAACCGTTTCTATAAGCGAATACTCCATATCCGCGCGGCGGGTAAGTTCTGCTACCTCGCAGCTTGCGCCCCAAGGGTAGATAATCAGCGTTCTAATAGGTTTCGGAAGAGGTTTTGCCCATGAAACGAAAGGTCCGGTTAAATCCGTGCCGAGCGCCGCCTCCATTTTGGGTGTAAAGGATGTGTTTTTCTGCTCAACTGCGGCCTGGGCGTATTCGGCGGAAGGCTCCTTATGGATATACGGTATTTCAAAGGAAGCTATCTCCCGTCCGTCCGTATTGGCGGTTATTGAAAGGGTATATACATAGGTGCCTTTCTCAGGATATACGACCGTTACGGCAAAGTTTTCCGCTGCATTCGGATTTATTCTGAAATCTTTCTTTCCTGCAACCTCTTTCTTCTCCCCGGGCAGGCGGTGCCGGTATAACGTTGCTGTTATCTCTCTTTCCCTGTCGCTCAGCAGAACTGTTTTAACTCCGGTTTCTCCGGGTACGATTGAGCATACAATGCCTTCCGCAACACCTGTTACGGTCTCCATGCCGGAGATGGGTATCATCTGCCATCGGGTACGGAAAATATACTGTTCTAGCAGGTCTGATACTTCCGGGCGGCTTGCCGCTTCTTTAATCCCTTCTGCAAACGGCTTGAGGTTTATAAAAACGTACATCCATTCAAAAGTCGGAGGCAGTCCTTCAGGCGGTTGATACGAATAGAAGCATTCAAGAAACGGGTATTCAACGGTAAAGGCGGCGCCTGTACCGGTATTTGAAACCGCACTTCCCCACCCGCGGACAGGGGTAACGAAGGTGTTCCCTATTCCCTTGACTCCAGGGGTGAAGCTGGCCCGGGTTATCTGCGGTGTACCCGCAGAGTCAAATTCATTCTCGCTGAATTTACCGTAAGGGAAGGAGTAATTCATACCTGCTGCTTTTCCCGGATATATGGCGTTGACAACCCAAAAACGGCCTGAATAATCGGCATTGCCCAGATTCATCAGGGCATAACTTACGTCTATACTGTTCTGACCCGCCTTCAAAGAAACGGTTTTCTCTATCCTTAGCTCGTGTTTCTCGATTGAAAGTTTAAGCGAAACTGCCTGAGGCGTCTTTTCAACTATTTCCGCTCTATACCTGCCGGACTCAAAATCCCTTAACTGCCCGCTTTGCCCCCAGAGCCGGTCAATGAAAAGGCCTGTCCCCTGCGGAGATTCTACCTTGCTTGCCGTGTATACAAGTTCCTCTCCGGTCTTCTTGTATATTAAACTTTCACCTCTGCCTCCGGCCGTAGGGTTTATGACAAGTCGCAGGTATTCGTTTTCCAGTACGTATACCTCATTATTCTCTATCTGCTGTTTCTGTATGTTTGTCTGCGCATAGCCGCTCCCGAAGACAAATGCCACCATTAATCCGGCCGCCAACTTTGCAATCTGCATTTCATCCCCCTTTTATTGGACAGGTCAATCGCTTGTTAGGTTTATGAAGAAACAAGCAGTTTCTTTAATTTTGTTCCAGGGTTTGCCTCCATCGCTATCACTGAAAAGGGACCGGCGGGGCAGGGCAGTTCGATGATATTTTTTCTAACTCTGTTGCTTATCGCTCTGCCTTCTGAATCATAAACGGTTAATCTTCCGGTAAAAGGCTCTTTTATTTGTAAAGTGCATTTTTTACCTGTTTTATTTTGTTCTTTTATCCACTTTTGCAGTG
>CAYOWY010000048.1:0-6552 GCA_964407805.1 uncultured bacterium
CCCCGCTACCGTGGAGTTGAATCCGTTCCTCGGATGGAGAGGAATACGATTCTGCCTTGAAAGAAAGGATATCTTTGAAATACAGCTCAGGGCGATACTGCGGGCGGCCGTTTACGGAAATCTTAAAATAATGTTTCCGATGGTTTCAACGATAGAAGAGATAAGAGCCGCCAAGGCAATATTGAAGGGCGTGAAAGCCGGCCTGAAAAAAGAGAAGAAAGAATTCAACGGCGAGATTGAAACGGGAATCATGGTAGAGACGCCTTCGGCGGCTCTGATAACTGACAAATTTGCCAAGGAAGCGGATTTTTTCAGCATAGGTTCAAACGACCTGGTTCAATATACACTTGCCGTAGACAGGGGAAATGAAAGAATATCGCATCTTTACCAGCCTTGCCATCCGGCAGTCCTGAAGCTCATAAGAATGACCGTTGAGAATTCATGCCGTAGCGGTATATGGACGGGGCTTTGCGGAGAGATGGCTTCAATTCCCGAGATAGCGTGCCTTCTTGTGGGTGCGGGACTGGATGAATTAAGCATGGCTCCGGGAGCCATACCGGCGGTAAAGGAAAAGATACGTTCCTCCCATTACTCCAGACTTAAGGAAATTGCGGAAAAGGTGCTTGTTTTTGACACTCATGCTAAGGTTTACGATTATCTTCTGAACGAATTAAAATAGAGGGGGTTGCGATGCCCGGAAGGATTATTGCGGAAGAGATTAAAAAGCTGGATGAACAGGATATGCTGGAGAAACTGAAGGGGTTTCCACGGCAGTGCGGGGAAGGATATTCCCTGCCGGCCCCTGCCCTTCTTCCCGGAAGAGATTTTAACAAGGTAGTCTTTTGCGGCATGGGCGGCTCCGCAATCGGCGGGGACATTATAAGCGCGCTTGCCTGCGAACATTCAGGAACTCCCTGCTTTGTAAACAGGGATTACGGACTTCCGTCTTATGCGGACGGCAAGACGCTTGCGGTGATAATGAGCTATTCCGGCAACACCGAAGAGACTTTAAGCGCGTTGGAAACAGCGCGGAAAAGAGGATGCCGCATTGTCTGCGTATCAAGCGGCGGGCAGGTTGAAAAAATTGCCGTTGAAGGTAAATTTCCCATGGTAAAGATACCCGGAGGATATCCTCCGAGATGCGCGATGGGCTATCTGTTTTTCCCTTGTTACAGGATAATGAGTGCGCTAGGAGTTCTACCGGAGCTGAACACCGCAATTTTTGACCGCATAAGGCGTTGGTCGGAGGAATTTTCCCCGGAAAAAGAAAACAGCCTTGCAAAGGCCGTCGCATTCAGGTTCCACGACAGAATACCGGTGATTTATTCCGGAGCGAGGCTTCTTCCGGCACTGACGAGATGGAAAACGCAGATTGCCGAAAACAGCAAGTCATTTGCGTTTATCAACGTTTTCCCCGAGATGAATCATAACGAAATTATGTCTTGGCGCTGTCCCGGCTGGTTCGTGAAAAAAGCAGTGCCTGTGTTCATCGCTTCGGACAGGGAGCATCCGAGAACTGAAAAGAGATTTAAAATAACGAGAGAAATAATATCCGGAGTAAATTCCGGTATTCTTGACTTGAAAACAGAGGGAGACAATCTGCTGGAAGAACTTTTTTACCTGATTGTGCTCGGGGACTGGATAAGCTTTTATCTTGCGGTTCTTAACGGAGCAAATCCTACGGAGATACAAGGTATAGACACATTGAAAAAGAGAATGGGAGGAACATCATGAACAACTCTTATCTTTTCACTTCCGAGTCTGTTACCGAAGGGCATCCCGACAAGATATGCGACCAGATATCGGATTCAATACTTGACGAGGTTTTAAAGCAGGATAAAAACGGACGGGTAGCATGCGAAACCCTCACTACCAGAGGCCTTATTTTTGTTGCCGGAGAAATAGCCACAAAGAGATACGTGGATATTCCGGCTGTTGTAAGGCAATTGCTGGCGGACGTGGGATATACCGAGACTTCATACGGCTTCCATTTTGATTCAAGCGCGGTTATCACGTCAATACAGAGCCAGTCTCCGGATATAGCTCTCGGCGTGGACAAGGGCGGCGCCGGCGACCAGGGCATGATGTTCGGTTATGCATCCGATGAAACGGATGAACTTATGCCCATGCCGATATCACTTGCGCATAAGCTGGTAAAACAGCTTGCCGGAATCAGGAAGAGAAAGAAACTGGATTACTTGAGGCCAGACGGCAAATCGCAGGTCACGGTACGCTATGAAGACGGCATACCGAGAACGGTTGAGAGCGTTGTTCTGTCAACGCAGCATAATCCCGGCATCTCCCAGAAGAGAATTAAAGACGACCTGATTGAGCTGGTGATAAACAAGGTTATCCCGGAAGGATTAAGAAGCAGGAAAATGCAGATTTTTGTCAATCCGACGGGAAGGTTTATTATCGGAGGTCCGCAGGCCGATACGGGCGTAACCGGAAGGAAGATAATCGTGGATACATATGGAGGCGTCGGAAGCCACGGCGGCGGATGCTTTTCAGGCAAGGACCCGACAAAGGTGGACAGGTCTGCTTCCTATATGGCAAGGTATCTTGCAAAGAACGTAGTCGCTTCCGGGCTTGCAAAAAAATGCGAGATACAGATTGCGTATGTTATAGGGATGAAACAGCCGGTTTCCGTAATGGTGAATACCGAAAATACAGGCGCCATGCCGGACAGCGGGATTGTCCGGCTCATCAGAGAAAACTTCGACCTTTCTCCGGGCGGTATTATTAAGAAACTGGATCTCCGCAGGCCCATATACAGAAAGACCGCCTGCTACGGCCATTTCGGAAGAGAGGAAGAGGGATTCGCATGGGAGAAGAAGGATTCCGTGAAAATATTCCGGAAAGGATAATTTTATGGATTATACGATTAAGGACATTAAACTGGCTGACGCCGGCAGAAAGCGGGTTGAATGGGCTTTCCGCCATATGCAGGTGCTGGAAATTCTGCGGGATAAATATAAAAAAGACAGGATTTTCAAAGGCAAGAGAATAGGCTGCTGCCTCCACGTCACAACTGAAACGGCAAACCTTGCGGTTAACCTAAGGGATGCGGGTGCGGAAGTTTTTCTCTGCGCCTCAAATCCGTTAAGCACCCAGGATGACGTTGCGGCGCACCTTGTCAGAAATGAGAAAATAAGCGTTTTTGCGAAACACGGCGACAGCAAAAAGTCTTATTACGGAAACATACGAAACATAATGGAGAAAAAGCCGCATCTTGTGGTGGATGACGGATGCGACCTTATATCCTCTTTCCACAGGGACGCTTCGCTTGCGTGCAATATAATCGGAGCGACAGAAGAGACCACAACAGGTGTAATCCGTTTGAGAAGCCTTGCAAAAAACGGCCTTCTGCAATTTCCCGTAATAGCCGTAAATGACGCCGATACGAAACATCTCTTTGACAACAGGTACGGCACAGGACAGTCAACCATAGACGGGATTCTGCGCGCAACAAACATTTTAATAAGCGGGAAAACCGCCGTGGTATGCGGTTACGGCTGGTGCGGAAGGGGAATCGCCGCAAGGTTCAAGGGCATGGGCGCCCGGGTAATAGTTACCGAGGCCAGCCCCGTGAGGGCGCTTGAAGCGGCAATGGACGGCTACTGGGTTCTGCCTGTTTCAAAAGCTGTTGAAAACGGAGATATCTTCATAACGTCAACAGGCAACACATCTGTCATAACATTGAAAGAAATCAAGAGAATGAAAGACGGCGCCATCCTTGGGAATGCTGGACATTTTAACGTGGAGATTGATGTGGAAGCGCTTGAGAAGACAGCCGTAAAACGGAACGTCAGAGACGGACTTGACGAATATACCCTGCCGGGAGGCAAAAAGATATTCGTCCTCGGCGAAGGGCGGCTTGTCAATCTCGCATGCGCCGAAGGGCATCCTTCATCGGTAATGGACATGAGTTTTGCAAACCAGTTTATGTCTTTGAAGCATCTTAATGACAATCCTTCTCTTAAGCCCGCCGTCTATGATGTGCCGGAAGAAATAGACATGACGGTCGCCAGGCTCAAACTGAAAAGCATGGGGATAACCATAGACAGGCTCACCGGAAGTCAGAAGAAATATATCGGCTCATGGGACCTGGGAACATAAGCATAATACGAAAGGTGAAAACAAAGCCTCTGACAATCGGGATAACAGGAATATTCGGCTCCGGCAAGACAACGGTTACCGGGATTTTCGCTGAAGAAGGGGTTCCTGTCGTCTCGTGCGATGAGATAGTGCACCGCCTGCTTGAGAAAAAGTCCATCATCGGAAAGATAAGGAAGCTGTTCGGCGGAGGCGTTTTTGAAAAGGGGCGGTTAAGCAGGAAAAAACTTGGAAGCGCCGTATTCCATGAAAAGGTAAAAAGAGAACTTCTTGAAAAGATGCTTCATCCGCAGGTTTTCAAAGAGATAAATAAAAAAATACTTGACTGTGCGGGAAAAGATGATATAATAGTTATTGAAGTTCCATTGCTCTTCGAAACTAAATCAGAAAACCTATTCGACAGAACGGTTGTTGTTTCCTCTGACCTGAAGAAAATCAAAAGACGTTTAAAAGAGAAACTTACTGAAGCAGGGACGGAGGAAAGATGGAATGCCCAGATGCCTCTGGGCGAAAAGGAAAAAAGAGCCGACTGCATTATTGATAATTCAGGTTCCCTCGGCAGTACGCGGCGGCAGGTAAAACTCCTTATTAAAAAATTAAAAAACGAAATTATTGCCGGCTGAAACACGTCGCTATTTCACCGCACTTTTCTCGTTCAAATGCGCAAAAAACGTACGAAATCATATATTAACCCAACGCATTGCTGTTATCCCTAACGGAGGATTACAATGGAAGAAATAAAGGATCTGGATATTGCAGCTTTGAGAAAACTCACTATTCCGAAGCTTCAGAGCATAGCAAAAAACCTCAAGGTTGACGGCGTCAGCAACTTGAGAAAGGAAGAACTGATTTATAAGATTATGGAATCACAGACGCAGAGGGAGGGCCTGCTGTTCGGCGAAGGGGTTCTGGAAATTCTTCCCGACGGCTTCGGGTTCCTCCGCTCTCCCAATTACAATTATCTGCCGGGTCCCGACGATATCTATATCTCTCCGTCCCAGATAAAAAAATTCGCGTTGAAAACCGGCGATACGGTTTCCGGGCAGATAAGGCCTCCCAAGGACAATGAAAAGTACTTTGCTCTTCTTAAGGTGGAAATGGTAAATTCCGAGTCGCCGGAGAAGATTCAGTTCCGGATACCTTTTGAGGAACTGACGCCTATTCATCCGGACAAAAGGTTTATTCTTGAAACCACTTCCGAGGAGGCAACCACAAGAGTTATAGACCTTGTTACCCCAATAGGCAAAGGACAGAGAGGGCTTATAGTATCCCCCCCGAGAACCGGCAAAACCGTCATCCTCCAGAAGCTTGCTAATGCGATAGCGGCGAATACCCCCGAAGCGCATCTGATAGTTTTGCTTATCGCGGAAAGGCCGGAGGAAGTTACCGAAATGAAACGCCTTGTAAAGGGCGAAGTTATAAGCGCGACTTTTGATGAATCGCCGGAAAGGCATACCCAAGTCGCCGAAATAGTCATGGAAAAGGCAAAGCGCCTTGTTGAACACAGAAAAGACGTTGTGATACTTCTGGACAGTATTACGCGGCTCGCCCGCGCATACAACGTTCTCGTGCCTCACACGGGTAAGATAATGACAGGCGGCCTGGAATCAAACGCTCTTGACAAGCCGAAAAGATTTTTCGGGGCGGCGAGAAATATTGAGGAAGGCGGAAGTCTTACCATAATAGGGACTGCCCTGATAGATACGGGAAGCAAAATGGACGACGTTATCTTTGAGGAATTCAAGGGTACCGGCAATATGGAGATAAACCTTGAGAGAAAACTTTCGGACAGGAGAACCTTCCCTGCGATTGACATCAACAGGTCGGGTACAAGAAGGGAAGAACTTCTCGTTGATGCCGAAGAGCTTCAGCTCATGTGGCTGTTCAGGAAGGTTCTCGCCCCGTTGAATCCGGTTGAGGCGATGGAATTGCTTATAGCGAGGATGAAAGGCACAAAGTCAAATATAGAGCTCCTTCTTGCAATCAAAGCCCAGACGCAGTAATCCGAATTACGGCTATACAATTGCTATACAATAGCTATAGGGTAGTTATGTATTTGTTTAGCGCAAACGAAGTATATTTATGTTTGCATTTAACGGGAATAAAGTTCCCGTATAACAATTGTATGTTTTTTCATCTTCTACGCCAGGAGTTCTTCAAGATTAATGTGCTTTTCAATAAGACTCTGGGACATTTCTATCTTTTCCGCGTCTTCTTCCGTTATCTTGACTACCAGCTCGTGTATCATTGAAGCCGTTTCATACGTCCCCTCTGAAACTATGATAGTCGGTATGTCGTACTTTTTAATAAGGTCAAGAATGCTCTTATGCGGATAAAGTCCTCCTGTAAGCACAAGGGCCCTTATTTCACCTTCCGAAAAGCTTTCTATGGCGGCGAGTATCATGTCTTCCCTGTCTCCGGGCGTAACGAGAAGGG
>CAYOWY010000049.1:0-6516 GCA_964407805.1 uncultured bacterium
CTCCTGTTGAATGCAAGCCCTTCCGCCTGCGTTGCGGCTGCCCCTACCAGAGATTCCTTTCTGCTCTCGTAAGCCGCTTTTATGCTGCCCGCTATATAAAATGGAAGCATCTCAATATAACAGGGTTCCGCATAAAAGCGCCTTTTATAAACATCCCTGCCGGAATTGCCGGAGATAGGGCCCGTATGGGTATGGGTTGCGTGGATAAGTATGTTGGAAGCCGGTATATCAATAGTTTTGCGGACAATCTCCCTGACACGCTTCACCGTACCGCTGTCAATCCAGACTACATCTACGGACACAACAGCGAAAACAATCCCTTTATCTTCTATCACGCAGGCCGTCGCGTACAAATCATCTCTTATACCGGTTGACCTGCGGTCGTGGAAATATCCAACGAGCGAAAAACCCACCGGCGGGGTGATTACCGCCTTTCCGAATCCTGTTTTCATTTACCCCGGACCCTCCTTTGCTACACCCTCCAAGTGAGGGGTTCATGATTTCACATCTTTCAGAAGCACTTCTTTCTTTTTCTTTTCACTTAGAATAGCCGCCTGCATAAACTGCATTATTTCAAGAGTCTCCTCATTGGCAACAGGAGGCGTGCCTGTCTTGAAAAACGGGATTATCTGCTTAAGAAGCTGCGCGTATATGGGAATTTCCGTGGAATACATAACCTGCACTATTTTTTTCTCTCCAAAAACCCTTGCCCCGTAGCTGTGCATACCTTTTCTGGTGCCTCGCAAAGTTCCTATGCGGCCGTCTTCCCACTCCCCGACAACAAAATCAGTTCCTTCCGTCTTCTTTGAAAAGAGTTTTTTACACCCGGCGCCCATAAAGGTATATAGTATCTCTGCGCCGTGAACCCCGTACCAGAAAAGGCCTGGATTTGTAGGGTCTTGCGAAGCAGGGCTGAAGGCGTCGCATCCGACTATACCCCCCAGTTCGGCGTCCTGCCTTGCCGCACTTATATTGTGGTCGAACCTAAGGGAAGAGGAAGAAAAAACCGGAGTACCGTGTTTAGCCGCAAGAGCAATTATTTTTTTCGCTTCCTTGAAGCTTGCCGCAAGCGGCTTGTCTATAAAAAGCGGCTTCTTTGCTTTAATTACCGGCGCGGCTTCCTTGAGATGGCGTCTGCCGTCTACACTTTCCAGGAGAACCGCATCCACACACTTAAGCAGTTCTTTTACGGAAGAAACTATTTTTATATTCCACTTTTCCGCCATCTCCTTCTTATATCCTTCAACTCTGTCCGCACTTGACGGAAGGTCGGGGCTGAACGAAGGAAAACCCGCCACAACCTTGCCTCCCTGCACGTGAAACGGGTCATTTACGTCATTAAGCAACCTTGTAAACGCCGGCACGTGCGATGTATCAAACCCTATAATCCCTATCTTTAACTCTTCCATTCGTCGGTTCTCCTTTAATAAAAAACCGTGCAATGAATTGCACCGCTACAAATACTTCCCTATGTTTTAAGGATATCTTCTGCCGTCCTGATCAACTTTTCAACTATCGCTTCCTGATTATAACTTCCGATTATACTGCCTTTTTTAAACAAAGCAAATTTTTTCTTCCCGCCCGCTATACCTATATCCGCCTGCCTTGCCTCTCCGGGTCCGTTTACACTGCATCCCATAACCGCAACCTTGAGATTTTTTGCCGCAGGGTACAGTCTTGCCAGTTTTTTCATTTCCCTTTCAACGTCTTTCAGAATGCCTCTTAAATTAACCTGCGTTCTTCCGCAGGTCGGACATGAAATTATTTCCGGAGCAAACTTTCTAAGTTCCAGGGACTGCAGTATAGCCTTGCCCGCCTCAATCTCTTTCCACGGCGGCTCGGTAAGCGATACCCTTATTGTATCTCCTATCCCCTCCGAAAGAAGCATCCCTATTCCCAGTATCGATTTGCTTTCTGCGAGAAGCCCCCTGCCCGCTTCGGTTATCCCCAGATGCAGTGGGTAATCATATAATTCCGATATCTTTCTGTAACATTCAAGGGTGTCATGGACGGAGGGAGTTTTCAGAGACAGAACTATTGAGTGAAAATCCATATCCTGAAAAAGCTTTATGGAATCAGCGGCGGATTTCACCATGCTGTCGGCAAGAGAGCCCTTTATCTCAACCGAACCGGAATTTATTCCCAGCCGCATGGGAATCCCGCGCTCCTTTGCTTCTTTGACGGTTGCTTTTATATCCTGCCTGGATATATTGCCCGGATTTATCCGTATCTTGTCTGCGCCTTTTTCCATCGCAAGCAGTGCGAGTTTGCGGCTGTAGTGTATATCCGCAATAACCGGCACTTCTATCCTCCCTTTAAGGACTTTCAGCGCTTCAGCGTCTTCTTCATCCAGCACGGCGACTCTTATAAGCTCCGCTCCGCAATCAGCCATCTGTTTTGCTTCTTTCAACAGCTTTCTTATATCGGCCGTGCGGACCTTCGTCATCCCCTGTACGGAGACGGGAGCGCCTCCTCCGATAATCATGCCTCCAACTTTTACCTTCCGTGTCCTTTGCCTCATTTACCCCGAACACTCTCCTGTTACGCCCTCAAGGTGAGGGGTTTATGATTTTGTCTTTTCACTATTCCCGAGTTTTCTTCATTTGTTTTTCACCATGTTTTCCACTAGCCTCATAACATCGTTATATGTGACGAAAAGCGCAAGCCCTATTATCAGGAAAAACCCGACATATCCCGTCCACTCAAGAACCTTTTTGGAAGGACGTCTCCGCAATACTCTTTCACCTGCAAGCCCCAAGAGATGCCCTCCGTCAAAAACAGGGACAGGCATAAGGTTTACAATCCCGAGATTGACGCTTATGAAAGCCACAAAATAAAGAAACCTGCCAATTCCGTGATGCGCAAGTTCGGCGCCCCATGTGGCAATACCCACAGGACCCGCCAACTGACTGGCGGAAACCTGCCTTGTAAACAGCATTTTAAGCGCAAGGAATATGCCATAGATCATCTTGCGGAATTCTTTTCCCGCCCTTACAATCGCTCCGGGCAGGGAATATCTTTCATTTTTGTCCATCGGGGATATGCCCAGAATATAAACGGGCTTTTCCCGCTCTGCTGCTTCCTGGTCTGCAAAAAATCCCGGCATCACGCTGAAAGTCAATATCTCTCCGTCTCTTTTAACCTTCAGGCTGACAGGCTTTTTGGCGTCCTCTTCAATGGAACCGCGTATATTCATTAAAACGTTAAACCATTCACTGCATTTAACCCCGTTGACCTCCAAAACCTCGTCGCCGACCATCAGGCCGGATGTTTCGGCAGGCAGTCCTTCAACGAAAGAGCCGATTTTTGTGCCGTCGTAACCCGGCACCCCTATCATAAAAACGGGGATGAGTAGTACAAAAGCCAGAAGAAGGTTATTTAAAGAACCTGCAACGAGAACCTGACTCCTGTGCCCGGGCGACTTGCCCATGTATTCCCATTCTTCAAAGTTATTTTTATCGCTTTCATACTCGTCTCCCGCCATTTTTACAAACCCGCCGAACGGCAGAAGGCATACCTGATACAAAGTATCTCCCTTCTTGACTGAAAAAAGCTTCGGCCCAAAGCCGAGAGAGAATTTTTCAACCCTGATGCCGACCCTTTTCGCGGCAAAAAAATGCCCCGCCTCATGAATAAGGATAATGATTGAAAAAAGAGCAATCACTGATATTATAGATAGTATCATGTTTTACCTCTGGTGTTCACCGTCTAGCGTATAGTTATAAGCTTTTAGTATTGTTTTACTATACGCTATACACTGTTTTTTTGTCTTTTACAAGCTCTCTTACCTTAGTTTTTGCCCAGGCGTCAATCTTAAAGATTTCTTCCAGCGACACCTGTCGTTTTACCCTGTGCGAACGTACAATTTTCTGCACGATATCAATTATCCCGTCGAATTTTATTTTTCCCTGCAAAAAAAGACTCACGGCCTCTTCATTGGCAGCGTTCAAAACGACGGGCAAAGAGCCCTTTTTCTCAATCGCCGCCACCGCAAGGGAAAACCACGCTGAACTCCTGTCCGCCGCAGAGAGCGTCAGCTTTCGCATTTTGCTGAAATCTACAAACTGCCATGGAGTATTTTTTCTGCAGGGAAAGTCCAAAACGTAGTTTATGGGGAATTTCATATCGGGAGACGAAAAGACGCCTTTGATAGTCCCGTCGTTGAGCTCCGCCATGCCGTGTATAAGCGCTTCCGGATGGATAAGAACGTCTATCTTCCCTGCCGGCAGTCCAAAAAGATAATGCGCTTCAATGATTTCAAACGCCTTGTTCATCATCGTAGCCGAGTCAACCGTTATCTTTTTGCCCATTTTCCACACAGGGTGCTTCAAAACGTCCTTTACAGTCACATTTTTCCCCGCAGGCCTTCCGCCGAAAGGACCGCCGGAAGCAGTAAGATATATTTTTCTTATATCTTCTTTTTTTATACCGTCCAGCGCCTGAAATACCGCATTGTGCTCGCTGTCCACGGGCAGTATGCGGGAACCGTATTTTCTGCTTAACCGGTTAACGATTTGTCCAGCAACAACGAGAATCTCCTTTGTCGCAAGCCCTATGACCTTTTTACCGCGTATCGCCGAGCAGACCGCTTTCAGGGTGCTGATTCCCGGGATGGCGCAGATGACGATATCCGCACTTTTCAACGAGGCAATCTTTTCAAGCCCTTTTTCCCCGTATAAAAATTTCACGCCGGGAAAACGCCGCTCGAAAACCCTATCGCATTTCTCGAAATAGACGTATTCCGGCCTGAATTCCCTTATCTGCCTGGCAAGCAGGTTTTTATTCTCCCTGCACGCAAGACCGAGCACCTTGAATCTGCCCCTGCCCTTTCTTACGACCTCAAGGGTATTTTGCCCTATAGTCCCCGTACTGCCCAGTATTACTATATTTTTCATTTACCCCGAACTCTTCCTGTTACACCCTCACTGTGAGGGGTGTTGTTTTTTATACCGCCGAATCTTCTTTTTCTTTTCTTGTACGCCTCAATCGCTTTAAAAAACTCTTCTTCGCCGAAATCAGGCCAGAGCACATGAGTAAAATAAAACTCGGCATAAGCCGCCTGCCACAAGAGAAAATTGCTCGTTCTTTTCTCACCCGACGTCCTGATAATCAGATCGGGTGGGGGGATTTTCCCAGTATAAAGATTTTTTTCAATCAATTCTTCGGTTACATGTTTTGCCGGTACTCCGGAGCGGACAATTTTTTTAACAGCCTCGGTTATCTCCTGCCGGCTGCCGTAGTTAATGGCAAGAACAAGATTTAGCCCGGTATTTTTGCCCGTCGCCTTTTCTATGTCCGCCATGGTCTGTTTAAGAATCTGCGGCAATTGTCCCCTGTTGCCTATAAAATCCACTTTCACATTGTTTTTGCGGAAATTTCCCGCCTCGGTTTTCAGTCTCTGTTCCATGAGTTTGAACAGGAACTCCACCTCGGCCCGGGGTCTTTTCCAGTTTTCCGTTGAGAAAGAGTAGAGCGTCAGATGCTTCACGCCGCATTTATCCGCAACCTTTGCAATCTGTTTGACAGATTCAAGCCCGGCCCTGTGCCCTGCAATCCGCGGAAGGCCCTTCTTCTCCGCCCACCTGCCATTCCCGTCCATGATAACGGCTACATGCACAGGCGCCGTTACATCTCTTTTCTTTTTTTTGTTTTTCATAAACTCGGTATCATATTTGAAAGTTCTCGCCGAAATACACCTTTCGCGAATCAGGGTGCGCAAGAATCTCTTCCGGCGTCCCTTCTATAAGAATCTCTCCTTTATTTATAAGGTATGCCCTGTCCGTAATTCTCAGCGCCTCCCTTACATTGTGGTCTGTGAGAAGTATCCCTATGTTTTCCTTCTTCAGTTCCGCTATGGTGTCCTGCAGTTCATATACGGTCTTGGGGTCTATCCCAGAAAACGGCTCGTCAAGAAGAAAGAACTTGGGATTAAGCGTCAGGCATCTCCCTATCTCCAGCCGTCTTTTCTCCCCGCCTGAAAGCGTCCCGGCAATATGCTTTCTCAGGTCAAAAAGCCCTACTTTTTTGAGATACCTGTGGCATATCTCTTCCTTTTCTTTTCTGTCTTTATAATACTCCTCAAGGATAATGTGGATATTCTCCTCCACTGTAAGTTTGTTAAATAGCGATATCTCCTGAGGGAGATACAGAAGCCCTTCCCTTGCCCTCTTCCACACAGGAAGCGTTGATATATCCTTTTCTGCCAGCAGGATTTTGCCGCCGTCCGGACGGAGAAAACCCACTATCATCTCAAATGTCGTTGTCTTTCCTGCGCCATTAGGGCCTAAAAGACCAACAATCTCACCTTCTGTCACACTAAGGGAGATGTCCTTGACTGCTTCTTTTCTCCCGAAACTTTTTTTCAGGTTTATTGTTTTAAGCATACTTTTTTAAAACAGGTTACTGTTTTTCACATCGGGGGACACAATACCGAGGTGCTTATACGCAAGCGGGGTTACAACCCGTCCCTGGGCTGTCTTATTTATAAATCCCTTCCTTATCAGGAAACTTTCATAG